>JBBJNO010000007.1:0-22135 GCA_037720875.1 Luteimonas sp.
GTTGGAGAACTCGACGATCAGGATGCCGTGCTTGGCGATCAGGCCCACCAGCGTGACGATGCCGATCTGCGAATAGATGTTCCAGCTGCCGCCGGTGAGCTTGAGCGCGAGGAAGGCGCCGAACATCGCCAATGGCACGGCCAGCAGGATCACCAGCGGATCGACCCAGCTCTCGAACTGCGCGGCCAGCACCAGGAAGATGAAGGCGATCGCCAGCGCCAGGATCATCGCGAAATCGCTGGACGATTCGCGGAACTCGCGCGACTGCCCGGACAGGTCGTACTGGGACTCCGGGGCGACTTCCTCCAGCGCGTTCTCCATCCAGGTCAGCGCCTCGCCGACCGGATACCCGGGTGCAAGACCAGCGCTGATCGTCGCGGAACGCAATTTGTTGAAGTGGTTGAGCTCCTTGGCGGCGATGGTCTCCTTGACGTCGACCAGGTTGGACAGCTGCACCATCTGGCCGTCGCCGCCACGCACGAAGATGTTGGACAGGTCGCCCGGCGTGCGGCGGTCGGCGTCCTCGACCTGCACGATCACGTCGTACTGCTCGGAGCCCTTCTTGAAGCGGGTGACGTTGCGCCCGCCGAGCATGGTCTCGAGCGTGCGTCCCACCGTCGCCACGCTGCTGCCGACCGCCGCCACCTTGTCGCGGTTGACGTCGATCTTGAGTTGCGGCTTGTCGAGCTTGAGGTTGCTGTCGGCGTTGGTCAGCTGGGGGTTCTGCGCCATCTTCGCCATCAGCTTTTGCACGGTGGCGCCGAGTTCCTCCCAGCTGCCGGTGCTCTGCACCACGAAGCTGACCGGCTGGCCGAGGAAATCCTGACTTCCCAGCGGCGGCGGCGTGGTGGTGAAGGCCATCACGCCGGGGATCGCCATGAACATCTGCGCGGCGAGGCCGCTGGGCGGAAACGGACTGCCGGCGATCTCCTGCGCGGACTGGTCGCGGTCCTTCCAGTCGGCCAGCATGGTGAAGCCGATGGTCTGGGTCACGTCCGGGAAGCCGACGATCTGGAACACGCGCTGCTGGTTGGGAATGCCCATCAGCATGCCTTCCATCTGCCGCGCGTACTTGTCGGTGTACTCCACGGTCGAGCCTTGCGGCGCGATGCCGATACCGATGATGAAGCCCTGGTCTTCCGGCGGCGCCAGTTCGCGCGGCAGCTGCATGAACAGCGCCAGCGCCGCGGCGAAGACCAGCGCGGCGACCGCGGTCACGGCCCAGCGCAGCGACAACGCGCGTTGCAGCACGCCGCGATAGCTGCGGTCGATCCAGTGCAGCGCCTTCTCGCCGGTTTCATAGAAACGACCATGTTGGGTCTCGTGCTTGAGCAACTTCGACGACATCATCGGCGACAGCGTCAACGCGGTGAATCCCGATACCAATACCGCCCCCGCCAGCGTCAAGGCGAACTCGACGAACAGCTTGCCGGTGCGGCCGGTGGAGAACGCCAGCGGCAGGTACACCGCGGCCAGCGTCAGCGTCATCGCGACGATGGCAAAGCCAATCTCCTTGCTGCCCTGCAGCGCCGCCTGCATCGGCGGCATGCCTTCCTCGACATGCCGATAGATGTTTTCCAGCATCACGATCGCGTCATCGACCACCAACCCGATCGCCAGCACCATCGCCAGCAGCGTCAGCGTGTTGATGGTGAAACCGAACGCGTACATCAGCGCGAAGGCGCCGACCAGCGACACCGGGATCGTCACCAGCGGGATCAAGGTCGCGCGCCAGCTGCGCAGGAACAGGAAGATCACCAGCACCACCAGCACGATCGCGATGCCGACGGTGGTGTAGACCTCGCTGATGGATTCCTCGATGAAGATGGTGGAGTCGTAGGCGATGTCGACCTTGACCCCGTCCGGCAGCGTCTTCTGGATCTGCGGCAGCATCTCCTTGAGCGCCTTGGAAATATCCAGCGGATTGGCCACGGCCTGCTTGACCACGCCCAGCGGCACCGCGTCCTCGCCGTTGTAGCGGGCGCGGAACCGGTCTTCCTGCGCGCCCAGCTCGACCTTGGCGACATCCTTCAGGCGCACCAGATAGGTGTCGCTCGACGTCATGCCCCTGATCGCTGCGTTGCTGGGGTCGGTGATGCCGACACTGCCGCTGCCGACACTGCCATTGCCGACAATGATCTCGCCGAATTGTTCCGGCGTGCGCAGGTCGGTTTCGGACAACACAGTAAACTCGCGCGCCGCGCTTTCCACGCGGCCGGCGGGGATCTCGACGTTCTGCGCACGCAGCGCGTTTTCGACATCGACCGGCGTCAGGCCAAATCCTGCCAGCCGCTGCGGCTGCAACCAAATGCGCATCGCATAGGTGCTGCTGAAGACCTGCGCCTGCGCCACGCCGGGAATGGTCTGCACGCGATCCTTGACCAGGCGCTCGGCCAGATCGGCAAGTTCGACCTGGGAATGCTTGGGCGACGAGAACGCCATGTAGATGATCGGCTGCGCGTCGGCTTCCTGCTTCTGCACCACCGGCTCGTCGGCTTCCTCCGGCAGGAAGTCGCGCGCCGTGCCGACGCGGTCGCGCACGTCGCTGGCGGCGCCGTCGGGATCGCGGTCGAGGCGGAAGCGGATCGTCACCTGGCTGGACTGCTCGCGGCTGACCGACTGGATGTACTCGATGCCCTCGACGCCGGACAACGCATCCTCGATCGGCTGCGTGACCTGCGTTTCGATCACCTGCGCGCTGGCGCCGGGGTAGTTGGTGTTGACCGTCACCACCGGCGTGTCGACGTTGGGGATCAGCCGCACGGCAAGACGGTCGTAGGCGATGATGCCGACCAGCAGCACCACCAGGTTGATCACCGTCGCGAACACCGGACGGCGGATCGAGATGTCGGACAAGACCATGCGCGCTCCGTCAGCCTTGCTTGGCGGCGGATTGCGGCGGCGCGTCGCCGGCAGCGGGCTTGGCGGCAGGTTGCGTCCCCGGTGCGGGCGCACCTTCCGCCGGCAACACCATCACGCCCATGCCGTCGTGCATCATCGGCTTGGTCTGGCCGGCGGTGATGACCTGGTCGCCCGCTTTCAAGCCGCTGACCACTTCCACCTTGCCCGGCACGCGCTGCCCGGTCTTGATCTCCACGCGCTTGGCCTTGCCGCCGACGATGGTGTAGACGAAGCGCGTGTCGCCGTCCTGCATCATCGCCTGCTCCGGCAGCAGCACGGCCGTGCCCTGTTGCCGGTCGGTGCCGAGCGCGACGCGTGCGAACTGGCCGGGGCGCAAGCGGTAGCCGGGATTGTTGATGCGTGCGCGCAACCTGACGCTACGGCTGTTGGCATCGATGACCGGCTCGATGGCGACGACTTCGCCATCGAACAATTCGCCCGCGAACGCATCCACCGACACCGACACCTTCTGGCCGGTGGCAATGCGGGTCAGATCGGTTTCCGGCACGCTGAAGTCGACCTCGATCGGATCCAGCCGCACCAGATTCACCAGCGCCTGGCCCGGGCTCACCACTTCGCCAACGCTGACCTCGCGCAGCCCGACCACGCCGCCGAACGGGGCGCGGATCGAGGTCTTGGCCAATTGCGCCGAGGCCGACGCCGCGCGGGCCTGGCTGACGCCGAGATCGGCGCGGGCCTTGTCGGCATCGGAGCGGGAAATCAATTGCTCGTTGGCGAGCTGGCCGACGCGTGCATTGGCGCGGCGTGCGTTTTCGAGGGTGGCGCGGGCCTCGTTGAGGTCGGCGCCAAGCACGCTGGCATCGAGACTGAACAACGGGGCGCCGGCCGCGACGCGCTGGCCCTCGTTGAAATGGATACGCGAGATCTTGCCGGTGATCTCAGGCCGGACCACCACCGACTCGTCCGCGCGCAAGGTTCCAACGGTACTCAGGCCGCGCGCCAGCGATTCGGCCTTCAACGTGACCGCCTCGACCGGCACCTGCATCTCCTGCGGCGGGCCGCCTGCGCCGGGAGGACCACCCGCGCCCGCGGGACCGCCCACATCGCCCTTGGAACAGGCAGCGACGACAAGAACGGAGAGCAACGGAATCGACAACGACACGATGCGACGCATGGGGGACCTCGACAGGAACGCCGGCTCGGCCGGATTGAGCAGGGGACTAATTTCTGTACTGGCCAGTATAGGACAACAATCCAGAGTTGGCGAACGTGCCGGAAGTCCCGGTTGTTCGACAACGTATCAAGCCTGTATTGCGGACCTTCGTAGAGCCGAACTTGCTCTGCTGCTGTTGATCCACGGTGAAAAGCAGCGGAGCAAGCTCCGCTCTACGCAAGGCGTGCGTCGATCAGCGATGACAGTTTCGCCGCATCCCTGTCAGTGGCAAACGACAACCGGCCCAGGCACGGCGCGGTGATGCGCGAACGCAACAACTCGAAGTACGCATCGCGATCCGCCATGTCCGCATCGATGTCGTTGGCGATCCATCCGGCAAGCGTTGCGCCATCCGCTTCGATCGCGCGCGCGGCCAGGCGTGCATGGTTGATGCAGCCCAGGCGCAAGCCGACCACTAACAGGACGCGCAGGTCGAATGCACGAACGACATCGACCTGATCAAGCGCCGACGACAACGGCGCCGCCCATCCACCGACGCCTTCGACGATGACGATGTCGGATTGCGCTTGCAGCTTGCGATACGCCGCTTCAATCTTCGGCAATGCGACATCGATACCCGCTTTGCGCGCGGCAATTTCGGGCGCGGTCGCTGCAGGCAACGCAAAGGGATTGACGTCGCGGTAATCCGGACGAGGATCGCTGGCGGCCTGCAACGCCAGCGCATCCTCGTTGCACCATTGGTCGTCGATCCGTTCGCAACCGCTGGCGACCGGCTTCATGCCGACGGCGCGCAGTCCGCTTGCGCGCAACGCATGCAGCAAAGCGACGCTGGCAAACGTCTTGCCGATGCCGGTATCGGTGCCGGTGATGTAGAGGCTCTTCACGATGCCGTGGTAGTTGTTGGCTGCAGCGGCAACGCATCGAAGGTGTCCAGTCGCGTGCCTTGCCGGCTGCGCAGATGCAAGCCTTCGCGGTCGCGAATCACTGCGTGGACTGGCTGCATCCCGGGCTCTCCGTCGATTCTAACGGCCGCTGCTACACTTCGCGGCATGTTCACGGCGCAAAGTCTAAGCGGCAGCAAGCCGCAGCAGTATGCCCAGCTTGCCGAGCAGGCACGCGCATTACTGGCGGGCGAGCCCGACCGCATCGCCAATGCGGCCAACCTGTCGGCATTGGTGTATCACGCGGTGCCGGATCTCAACTGGGCCGGGTTCTATCTTTACGACGGCACCGAGCTGGTGGTCGGCCCGTTCCAGGGCCAACCGGCCTGCGTGCGCATCCCGCTCGACAAGGGCGTGTGCGGCGTGGCGGCGAGCACACGTACCACGCAACGCATTGCCGATGTGGAAGCATTTCCCGGGCACATCGCCTGCGATTCCGCATCGCGTTCGGAACTGGTGGTGCCGCTGGTGCGGGGCGAACAATTGATCGGCGTGTTCGACCTCGACAGCCCCACGCCGGGTCGCTTCGATGCCGACGATCAACACGGCCTGGAAACCATCGCTGCCATCTACGTGGAGTCGTTGGCATGAGCAGCGAAAAGGAAAAATTGCGCAACATCGGCCCGAAGTCGTCCGCGTGGTTGCGCCAGGTCGGCCTGCGTACGCGCGACGATCTGGAAGGCGTGGGCACCGTCGATGCGTTCATGCGCGTCAAGCGCGCCGGCTTCAAGCCCAGCCTCAACCTGCTCTACGCGCTGGAAGGCGCACTGCTGGATTGTCACTGGCAGGAGATTCCGGACGCGCGTCGCGTCGAGCTCGTGACCGCCGCGGAGGCCGCAATCTCGTTGTTGCCAGCACCGCGCAACCGCCCGGCCGCATCACCGGTGACGACGATGATGATGCAAGCACCGGATGATGCGTTCGGGGACGATGTCGATAGCGGCAGTTGAGAATCCGTAGGATGGGTTGAGCGCAGCGATCCCCATCACGCGACCCCGCCCATCACGCGACCCCGCCCATCACGCGACCCCGCCCATCGCGACATCCCGCAACACGCACAAGCAACCTCCCGACAGCCGCATCATCAAGGACGACCTGCCAAAGCCTCGGTCGCCAGACATCGCGAAGTGACACGGTCTCGGTAATTGAACGACCTCGATCGGTATCGCTGCCGGTATCGCTGCCGGTATCGCTGCGCTCGAGCCATCCTACGTCGCCAACGGGTTACTCCACCGTCACCGACTTCGCCAGATTCCTTGGCTTGTCCACATCCGTCCCGCGCGCCAGCGCCGCGTGGTACGCGAGCAGCTGCACCGGGATCGCGTGCACGATCGGGCTCAGCACGCCGACGTGGCGCGGCGTGCGGATCACATGCACGCCTTCGGACTCGCTGAAGTGGCTGTCGGCATCGGCAAAGACGTACATCTCGCCGCCGCGCGCGCGGACTTCCTGGATGTTTGATTTCACTTTTTCCAACAGGCTGTCGTTGGGCGCGATGACCACCACCGGCATGTCCGCATCCACCAGCGCCAGTGGGCCGTGCTTGAGTTCCCCGGCAGGATAGGCCTCGGCGTGGATATAGGAAATTTCCTTGAGCTTGAGCGCGCCTTCCAGTGCGATCGGGTAATGCACGCCGCGTCCGAGGAACAACGCATGCTGCTTCGGCGCGAAACGCTCCGACCACAGCGCGATCTGCGGCTCCAGGTTCAATGCGTGCTGCACGCTGCCGGGCAAATGCCGTAGCGCATCGAGCAATTCGTCTTCGTGCTCGGTGTCAAGCCGTCCGCGCAATTTGGCCAGCGTGCCAGTCAACACGAACAGCGCGACAAGTTGCGTGGTGAACGCCTTGGTCGAGGCCACGCCGATCTCAGCGCCGGCGCGCGTGTAGAACACGAGGTTGCTGGCGCGCGGGATGGCACTTTCCGGCACGTTGCAGATCGATAGCGTACGGTCGTGCCCGAGCGACTTGGCGTACTTCAGGGCTTCCATCGTGTCGAGCGTTTCGCCCGATTGCGAGATGGTGACGACGAGTTGTTTTGGATTCGCGACGACAGCGCGGTAACGGTATTCGCTGGCGATATCGACCGCGCACGGCAGGCCGGTAATCGCCTCGATCCAATAACGCGCCGTCAACCCCGCGTAGTAACTGGTGCCGCAGGCGAGGATCTGCACGCACTCGACATCGCGCAACACCGCTTCGGCATTGTCGCCAAACAATACCGGCGTAAAACTGCCCTCGTCGATGACCGCCTCGATGGTGTCGGCGATCGCGCGTGGCTGCTCGTGGATTTCCTTCTGCATGAAGTGCCGGTACGGCCCGAGTTCCAGCGAGGCCAACGACACGTCGGAGACGTGCACCTCGCGTTGCACTTCGGCGTCGTTGCCATCGAACACGCGCACGGACCCGCGCGTGACTTCCGCGGTATCGCCTTCCTCCAGGAAGATCACGCGGCGCGTCGCGCTGATGATCGCGGATACGTCGGAGGCGATGAAGTTCTCGCCCTCGCCAAGACCGATCAGCAAGGGACAGCCCATGCGCGCGGCGACCATGCGGCCGGGATCGCGTTTGCTGACCACGGCAACGGCGTAGGCGCCTTCGAGATCCTTGACCGTTTTCTGCAACGCGGTCAGCAGAGCCTGCCCCGGACTTGATCCGGGGTCGTCGCCCTGCGACTGGTAGTAATGGATCAGGTGCGCCATCACCTCGGTATCGGTCTGCGACTCGAAGCTGTAGCCGAGCCCGCGCAGCCGTTCGCGCTGCTGCTCGTGGTTCTCGATGATCCCGTTGTGCACCAGCGCGATTTCGCCGTGGCTGATGTGCGGATGCGCGTTGAGCTCGGTGACGCCGCCGTGCGTGGCCCAGCGCGTGTGGCCGATGCCGAGTTGCGCGTGGAAGTTTTCCGCGTGCGCGGCCGCCTCCATTTCCGAAACACGGCCGGTGCGGCGCACGCGGCGCACTTCACCGGTGGCGCCATCGCCATCGACGACGGCGATGCCGGCCGAGTCGTAACCGCGATATTCGAGCCGCTTGAGGCCTTCGATCAGCATCGGGACCACATCGCGATCCGCGATCGCGCCAACAATTCCGCACATGAGCAGCTCCCTGCAAGGGTGATGGTTATTTTAACGACACGGCGGAAACACCGCTGGCCGAGGTTTTGTAGGAGCGCACTTGGGCGCGATAGCCCTACCGGTAGAGCCCCATCGCGCCCAGGTGCGCTCCTACAAAAACGTGCGGCACTGTCCGGACGAGTGTCCGGTACCCCGCGAAAGCTGTCCGGCCGGACACTTGGTTCATGGGCAATTTGTTTGCGAATCAATCACTTGGGTGTTGGCATAGCGCTTGCGTAGATGGGCTTGTCCTTCGCACTCCAGACGATGATGATCGAGCGCAGCAACATCCGTGACACCTCCGCACAAGACCGCGCCGTGGCCAGCGTGTCGCCGCGGCAGCGCAGCCGCCGGCAGTGGTTGCTGATCGGCGGAATCGGCGCGGCCGTGCTGCTGGTGCTTGCGTGGTTGCTGTCGGGCTGGAGCGCCGGCAGCCGCTCGGTCGACAGCGCGCGCGTTCGCATCGCGGAAGTCAAACGCGGCGACCTGATCCGCGATATTTCCGCCGACGGCCGCGTCATCGCCGCCAACAGCCCGACGCTGTACGCCATCGCAGGCGGCACGGTCACGCTGAAAGTCGTCGCCGGCGACAAGGTGACGAAAGACCAGCCGCTGGCCGAAATCGACAGCCCGGAACTGCGCAGCAAGCTGGCGCAGGAACAGGCCACGCTGGCCAGCCTGGAAGGCGAAGCGCGGCGCGCCGTGCTCGATGCGCAACTCGCGCGGTCGAGCGCGCGCAAGCTGCTCGACCAGGCCACGATCGAACGCCAGGCGGCGCTGCGCGATCTCGAGCGTTACCAGCGCGGCTTCGACGGCGGCGCGGTCGCGCAGGTCGATGTCGCCAAGGCGCAGGACGAAGTGAAGAAGACCGAGATCGGCCGGGCCTCAGCGCGCGAGGATCATGGTTTGCAGGGCCGCGGCGCCGGGCTCGACACGCACAACAAGCGGCTGCTCGCCGATCGCCAGCGCGCGATCGTGGGCGAACTGCAACGCCAGGTCGATGCATTGACGCTGCGCGCGCCCTTCGATGGCCAGGTCGGCCAGGTGCAGGTCGCGCAGCGCGCCAATGTCGCGATCAACGCGCCGTTGCTGAGCGTGGTGGACCTGTCCGTGTTCGAGGTCGAGATCAAGGTGCCGGAAAGCTTCGCCCGCGATCTTGCCATCGGCATGCCGGCGCAACTGACCAGCGGCGCGGGCGAGCCCTATCCGGGCGAGGTCTCGGCGGTGTCGCCGGAAGTGGTCAACGGCGAAGTCAACGCACGCCTGCGGTTTGGCGACAAGCAACCGCCGGGGCTGCGCCAGAACCAGCGCCTGAGCGCACGCGTCCTGCTCGACACGCGCCGCAATGTGCTCCAAGTGGAGCGCGGCCCGTTCCTCGAGGAGGACGGCGGCCGTTACGCCTGGGTCATGGACGGCGACACGGCGGCCAAGCGGCCGATTCGCACCGGCGTCAGCAGCCTCAACGCGGTGGAGATCCTCGAAGGCGTCGAGCCCGGCGACCGCGTCGTGGTCTCCGGCTCCGACCAGTTCGGCGATGCCGAGCGGGTGGTGGTCAATTGAACGCGCGACATCGAACCGGCTTTGCAGTTGCCCGTCATCCCCGCGAAGAGCCTGCCCTCGAGTGCTTTAGTCGGGGCGGGGATCCAGCGACTTTGTTTGTTTTGACCTTGCCGGCAAAAAACTAATCCTCGCTACCCACCCAAGGAACTCCCCATGCTGAACATGCACGCCGTCACCAAGGTCTACCGAACCGAACTGGTCGAAACCCACGCGCTGCGTGCGCTCGACCTGCATGTGCGCGAGGGCGAATTCGTCGCCGTCACCGGCCCGTCCGGTTCCGGCAAGACCACCTTCCTCAACATCGCCGGATTGCTCGAGGATTTCACCGGCGGCACTTACACGCTCGACGGCGATGACGTGCGCGGCCTGTCCGACGATGCGCGCTCGAAGCTGCGCAACCGCAAGATCGGTTTCATCTTCCAGAGCTTCAACCTGATTCCCGACCTCAACCTGTTCGACAACGTCGACGTACCGTTGCGCTATCGCGGCATGTCGGCGGCGGACCGCAAGCAGCGCATCGAGGACTCGCTGGCGCGCGTGGGGCTGGGTTCGCGCATGAAGCATTTTCCGGCGGATTTGTCCGGCGGCCAGCAGCAACGCGCGGCGATCGCGCGCGCGCTTGCAGGCACGCCACGGCTGCTGCTGGCCGACGAACCCACCGGCAACCTCGATTCTCAGATGGCGCGCAGCGTGCTGGAACTGATCGAGGAGATCAACGCCGCCGGCACCACCATCGTGATGGTGACGCACGACCCCGAACTCGCGGCGCGCGCGCACCGCAATGTGCATATCGTCGATGGCATGGCGACGGATCTCAGCGTCGGGCAAAGTCCGGTGCTCGCGCGCGCTGCTGCCGCCGAAGCATCGTAGAGCCTGCCCCGTACTTGATACGGGGGCGGAGACATCTATGCCGTTTTTATTACGGCAGGCAGAACCGAAACCGCACGCCGAACGGGCGCGAGTACCGCCAACTGACCGATCACGATCATCACCAAAGCCCCCCATGACAAAGGCGCGATCGGCATGGACGGCAGTGCCAGCCATTTCGTCAGCATCACACTCACCGCGATTGCCCCTATGAGTCCGAGTACGGCTCCAAGGGAGGTAATGATGAGATTCTCGACATGGAAATACCATGCGATATCCCGTCGCCGCGCGCCGAGTGCGCGCCGGATCGCGATCTGCTTGTGGCGGCGTGTGATCCAATAGCTTGACAAGCCGCCGACGCCTCCCGCCACCACAAGTGATAGCAGAATCCCGAGGCCAAAAATCAATCGAATGACTGCGCGATCCAGCTTGAAGTAATCCAAGCGTATTTCGGCAAACGGTAGGCCGTACCAGATCAGCGTTTGCGGTGTTTTGCGCGTGGCAGCAGCGGTAATCTCGAGTAGTAATGCAGGGATTGCGCTCGGGTCCGCATTTACGATGATTTGCGATCCGAGCACTCCCCCGGGCGGGGACGCTACGAAAGCCGTATTACCCGCATCATCGGGACTCACCAACACCGGCGGCAATACGTTTTCGACGATCCCAATTACCGTCAGGCTCCTGTTCGCAACCTGTATCCGACTGCCCACGGGAGCCGATAGGCGCCGCGACAACGACTCGCTCAAGATGATGGTAGCCACCGTCGCCAACGGATTTTCTCCGGGGCGCCCGAAATCCGACGCCGCAAAACCGCGGCCCGACACGATCCGAACCCCGAGCGTGTCGAGAAAACCCACGCTACCGAAATATAGCGAGGAGTTGGCATTGCGCTCGATGCCATCCGCTTCGCTGGCTATCTTGTAGGCACCGCCGCGGCCGCTGAACGGCAAAGCATTCACATATGCCGTCGAGCTAACACCTGGCAGCGATGCGACTGCCAGCAGCACCTCGTCGCGTTGAGCTTCGCTCAATCGCCCCTGCAAGGCTTGAACGTCCAACACGATCAAGCGCTGCTCGGCAATTCCGTTGGCAAGGCGCTGCAAGGCATAGCGCTGGCCGACCAAGTTCAGGCCATTGCCCAGGATCGCGCAGGCAATGGATATCTGTACCACAAGCAGGATACAAATCGTCCAATGCTTGCGCAGCGCACGCAGGATCAGGAGAAGGTCTTTGGGCATGACTCAATCAATCTTGATTTGGATGGCAGGTTCGACCTGGCTGGCTCGCCATGCCGGGAACAGGCCTGCCGCAATACCCACGATCACCGATGTTGCCAACGCCAGCAACAGCATGGGCAGACTGAAATCGGCCAGCTGCATGTAGCCCTTGGGTAATTGTTGCGCGAGATGGACACCGATGGCAGCGAATGCGGTTCCGAAAGCACTGCTCACCAGCCCCAACAAACTGGATTCGGTCATAAACTGCAGCGCTATGTCGAGACGAGAGGCGCCCAGCGCTCTGCGCACGCCGATTTCCTGCGAGCGACGCAGGCACTTGGCTAGCAGCAATCCAGCAGCATTTATCAGGCACAACAATAGGAAGCCAACGGCCAGTAACATGCCAAACCTAACCCCGCCTGGCACCACTGCCTTCCGGCGCAGCAGGTCACGCACGTTTTCGACGCGCGACCCGCTTTCTTTACCGAGCCAGCCTTCCTGTTTCCCCTGTCGGAGCAGCGTCTCGACCCTGGACTGCACCAAGGAGCGCTGAACGGGATCCTGCAGCAAAGCCCAGACGCTGAGCCAGGCGCAGCGCGAATGCTCCAGTTCAGCGGGTGCCACATTCGGCGAAACCCCGGCCGGGCATGATCGAGCCATGAAAATGTCATCGTCCAGTGCCCGAACACTACTCAGCGGCAGATACACTTGATCGGCTGGAGCATAGGCACCGACGCTCAAGTCGTAATAACGCGGCGTCGGTTGCCAATCGTCGAGAATGCCGATGACACGAAATCGCGTATCCGCCACGACAATCGAACGGCCTACTGCGGCCGCCGTATCGAACATGGATTCGGCGAACTCTCGACCGATTACCGCCACTGGCACGCCTTGAGTTTCTTCTTCTGCGCTCCAGCCACGCCCATGCAACAAAGGAGCATCGAACATCTGAAAGAAACCCGCATTGGCGAACCGCAGCAAGTCTGCCGCACGCCTGTCGCCACGATCGGATTCCACGCCGCCAAAGCCATAGGTAATTGCTACGAGGGGAACCTCTGGCAGCGTCTTTCGCAATGCCTGCACAACCGTGCTGGGCATCAGTGCGATCGACTGGTCGTTATCTATTCCCGTCCCGATCTGAAGATGTAACAACCGCTGGCTCTTTTGCGGAATCGGATCACCGCTAAGCACGCTTAACAGCGAATACGTCGTCATGAACACCCCAACACCGGCCCCCAAGATCAAGGTAATTAGGAAGTTATACCAAGGCTGGTTACGGAAATTGCGCCACGCCAAAGACAGATAATATGTATACAAATCAAATCACTCCGTGGCTGTGCGCATGGCCGGTGTATTGCCCCTACTCAATTTGGCGATACTTTCTCTCTCATGCTGCGCGTGCCGAGGAAAATATCGCGGTAGCTGACCTTGGCTCCTCTGGCCGCAAAGAAAGCATCCAGACTTGACTGTGTTGAGTCGCAATACAGGCAAACATCGGCTCTTGCTGGTAGCACCCGAACGACGCAATAATCTGCGTCGCACCTGCGCCAGCCGCCAAAATCAATTCCCTGGCCGACAACGCAGTTTTCCAGCTTCGTCACATTATTAAATCCCGACCCTAGCTGTCCGACTTCGATATTAAGCGGCATCCCAGGTGAAAAACCCAGCTCGGTACTGGTCAATTCCCCTCTCGTATTAAATATGTAAACCTGCGGGGTTTTTGGGGTAAGTCCACATTTTTTAAACTTACTCGGTAAAATAAAAAGCTGAATGTCCTTCCTCAGTGACATATTTGAAGTGTTTGCATGATCACTGCTGGGACTTGAGCAGCCTGTCATTGAAGCAATCAATGTTGCTGTCAGAGCCGCCACCATCATGAGTGTATTAACCAACGCCTTGTTGAACGTCATAAAAAATTTCCTGCCGGGTGTTTGGAATACGCATCCCTGACACTGTCGCAAAATTAACGGCCCAACGGAAAATGATTTCGTTGGGCCGTTAATGAATTGCCACATATGTGTTCGTCAACGGGTATCGTTACCGTATTTATACTAGCTCGAAAGACGTTACGGTAATTGCTCGCAGATACATATAGACGAGCCGTCTTCATATATTTCGCAGATGCAATGCCACCTCTCGATTTGAGCCAGCACAGGTGGCGCGAACAAACCTGTGATGGCAAGTAAAGTGACCAGTGCGCTTGCTTTCCTGAGATTTCGCATGATGACACCCTATTTTTTGTTGGTTGATGGATTTTGCGCTCCCCCGCACATAGTCTTGGTTCGACCGCATCCAAAACCCCCTGTCGGCTCATGGCGAATCACGCATGATCGTTTTATCAGCCCCCCCCCCCCCCGGTGTCAAGCCCTTTCCCCATGCCCACCATCCTTATCATCGACGACAACCCCGCAGTCGCCACCGCGCTCGACGTGTTGTTCTCGCTGCACGACATCGCCACGCTGCGGGCCGAGTCGCCCGCGGCGGGGCTGGACCTGCTGCAGCGCGAACGCGTGGACCTCGTCATCCAGGACATGAACTTCCTCGCCGACACCACCTCGGGCGAGGAAGGCACGGCGTTGTTCCATGCCATCCGCGAACGACAGCCCGACCTGCCGGTGATCCTGCTGACGGCATGGACGCATCTGGAATCGGCGATCGACTTGGTGCGCTCCGGGGCCGCGGATTACCTCGGCAAGCCGTGGGACGATCGCAAGTTGCTGGCGACCGTCAACAATCTGCTGGAGCTGGCCGAGGCGCGACGCGAGCTGACGCGTCGCCACAACCACGAACGCCGCCGCCGCGATGCGCTGCAACGTGACTACGACCTGTGCGGACTGGTGTACGCCGACGCCGCCAGCGAGCGCGTGCTGTCGCTGGCATGCCAGGTCGCACGTTCCGAACTCGCAGTGTTGATCACCGGCCCCAACGGCGCCGGCAAGGAGAAGTACGCCGACATCGTCCACGCCAACTCGAGCGTGGGTAACGGGCCGCTCGTCGCGCTCAACTGCGGCGCATTGCCCGGCGAGCTGATCGAAGCCGAATTGTTCGGCAGTGAACAGGGTGCGTACACCGGCGCCAATCGCGCGCGCGCGGGCAAGTTCGAAGCGGCCGACGGCGGCACGTTGTTCCTCGACGAGATCGGCAACCTGCCATTGGCCGGGCAGATGAAATTGCTGCGCGTGCTGGAGACCGGGCGCTTCGAGCGGCTCGGCTCCAATCGCGAACGGCAAGTCAAGGTGCGCGTCATCAGCGCCACCAACGCGCACCTGCCGACGCTGATCGCCGAAGGCCGCTTCCGCGAAGATCTGTACTACCGGCTCAACGCGATCGAACTCGCGGTGCCGCCGCTGGCCGAGCGCTGCGACGACATCCTGCCGCTGGCGCGGCATTTTCTTGCCGAAGGCAAGCAGTTCTCCGAGGATGCCGAGCGCGCGCTGCTGCGCCACGCATGGCCCGGCAACGTGCGCGAACTGCGCAACACTGTGCAGCGCGCGGCGTTGTTGTCGAACGGCGAACAGATCGCGGCGGCGGCGCTCGGCCTGCCGGCGGCGACCAATGCCCCGCTCATCCTGAGCCCGTCGAAGGACGAGCCGGATCGCGCCGCGATCGAATCCGCGTTGCAACGCAGCCATGGCGTCATCGCGCAGGCGGCTGCCGAACTCGGCTTGTCGCGCCAGGCGCTGTACCGTCGCCTCGACCGCCTCGGCATCCGCCGCGACTGACATGGCCCGCTTGCGCCGGTTGCCGCTGAGCCTGGTCTTCACTGTAGTCGCCTGTCTGTACATGGCGGCCGCCGCGGCCTTGACCGTGTTGTTGTCGCGCTGGCTGGCACGGCCGTGGGAGGCGGCGGCGATCGCTGTCGTCCTGCTGCTGCCGCTGCTGCTCTATCACGTACAACGCGAATTCGCGCCGATGAATTCGCTGTTTCGCGCGCTGGCCGGCAGCGTCGCCAGCTATCGCGACGGCGACTACAGCTTTGGACTGTCCTGGCAGGGCCAGGGCGAGCTCGGCGAACTGGTCGCATCGCACAACGAACTGGGCGAAGCCCTGCGCGAGCAGCGCCTGTCGCTGGTGCAACGCGAACTGCTGCTCGACACGATGGTGCAGAACACGCCGGTGGCGATGCTGTTGCTGGATCCGTCGCGGCGCGTGGTGCACGCCAACATCGCCGCGCGCAAGATGCTGGGCGAGGGTCGCAAACTCGAAGGACAGGCCTTTGATGCATTGATTGCCGGCGCATCGGACGCCGTGCGCGACGCGTTCGAGCGTGGCGGCGATGGCATGTTCTCCGTCGGCGACGACGACAACGAGGAGATCTACCACCTCGCACGGCGCATGTTCCGCCTCAACGGGCGTCGCCACGAGCTGGTGCTGCTGCGCGTGCTCACCGCCGAATTGCGCCGTCAGGAAGTGCAGACCTGGAAGAAAGTGATCCGGGTGATCAGCCATGAGCTCAACAACTCGTTGGCGCCGATCGCGTCACTGGCGCATTCCGGCGCCGAGCTGCTGCGTCGCGGACAGCTGGAACGCCTGCCCGTGGCGCTGGCCACCATCGAGGATCGCGCGCGCCACCTCGAAGGTTTCATTCGCGATTACGCGCGCTTCGCCAAACTGCCCGCGCCGCGCCGTGAACCGATTGTCTGGTCGTATTTCCTCGCCCAGCTGCGCACGCAGGTGGAGTTCGTCTGCGACACGGACAACATCGACAGCGGCGCGGCCGTCGCCCGCTTCGATGCCGCGCAACTCGAGCAGTGTCTGATCAACCTGCTGAAGAACGCACACGAATCGGGCTCGGACGCTGCCGGTGTCGGTCTGTCGCTGCGGCGCGCGGCCGGCGCATGGCGCATCGATGTGCTAGACCGCGGCCACGGCATGAACGAAGCGGTGCTGGCGAATGCATTGCTGCCGTTCTATTCGACCAAGCGCAACGGCACCGGCCTGGGTCTCGCGCTCGCACGCGAAATCGCCGAAGCGCACGGCGGCCGCATTGCCTTGCTCAATCGCGAAGGGGGCGGCCTGTGCGTGAGCCTGGTGTTGCCGGATTGAGCTGTTGATTTTGTAGGAGCGGTTTTAGCCGCGAGCTCTTGATTCTCGATGTTTGCAGGTACGAATAGTTCGCGCCTGTAGAGACAAGAGCTCGCGGCTAAAGCCGCTCCTGCGCCCCGAAGGAAGTCCCTTGGGGGACGGAAAGCATCAGGGCTTCGGGGTTTTCTTCGGCCGTTGCCAGCCCGGGAGTGTTTCCTGTCGGGCGCGGCCCACGGTGAGTTCGCCGTCCGGCACGTTCTTGGTGATGACCGAGCCCGCGCCGATCGTCGCATCCTTGCCGATGGTAACGGGCGCCACCAGCGACGCATTGGAGCCGATGAATGCGCCGTCCTCGATCGTCGTCGTCGATTTGTTCACCCCGTCGTAGTTGCAAGTGATGGTGCCGGCGCCGATGTTGACGCCGCTGCCGATGCGCGCATCGCCGAGATAGGTCAGGTGGTTGGCCTTGCTGCCAACGCCGAGCGTCGAATTCTTGACTTCGACGAAGTTGCCGACATGCACGCCATCGGCCAGCACCGTGCCCGGACGCAGGCGTGCGAACGGGCCGATCTGCACCGCACCTTCGGTGATCGCGCCGTCCAGATCGCAATGCGCGCGGACCTGCGTGCCCGCAGCGAGCGTGACGTCGCGCAGCCGAGTGTATGGGCCGATGCGCACGCCGTCGCCCAGCGCGATGTCGCCCTCGAGGATCACGTCGATGTCGATCTCCACATCGCGGCCGACCGCGACCTTTCCGCGCACATCGACGCGATTGACATCGGCGAAGCGGACGCCTTCCACGCACAGCGCTTTCACGGCGCGCAACTGAAAGGCCCGCTCGAGCTGCGCCAGTTGCCACGCATCGTTGGCGCCTTCGGTTTCGACGGGGTCGGCGACCCGCACCATCTCTGCGGCGGCGTATTCACTGGCCGCAGCGGCGAAGACATCGGTGAGGTAGTACTCGCCCTGCGCGTTGTCGTTGGACAACGCGGACAGCCATCCCTTCAATGCGGTCGCTTCGGCAACGAGGATGCCGGTGTTGACGATGCGGATGCGGCGCTGTTCGTCGTCGGCATCGTTATGTTCGACGATCGCGCCGACGCGGCCTTCGGCATCGCGCATGATGCGGCCATAGCCGGTGGGGTCTTCGAGTTCGGCGACGAGTACGCCGAGCCGTCCCGGCACGGCAAGCAAACGACGCAGTGAATCGGCGGTAATCAGCGGCACGTCGCCGTACAGCACCAGCACCTGCGCGCCGTCGGGCACGTCGGGCATCGCCTGCTGCACGGCGTGGCCGGTGCCGAGTTGCTGGGTCTGTTCCGCCCAGTGCAGGTCGGTGCGTTCGATGAAGGTCTCGCGCACCTGCTCACCGCCGTGCCCGTACACGATGTGGATGCCGGCCGGGTCAAGCACGCGCGCGGCATCGATGACATGCGCCAGCATCGGCCGCCCTGCGATGGTCTGCAGCACTTTCGGCAGCGCCGATTTCATCCGCTTGCCTTCGCCGGCGGCGAGGATCACGACATGTAACGGTGCGGGCATCGGCAGTCCAGCGATCGGCGATGCCGGAATTCTACCGGGCCGCGCTGTTACGATGCCGACCACTCATGTTCTTGATCGCGGAGCGCGGTATTGAGTCTGACGCGGCAAGGGCGGCATTACCTGATGATTGGCGGCATCCAGTGGCTGGTCGACTGGGGCGTCATGGTGGGCTTGAGCCACATGGGCCTGCCGATCGAGCCGGCCAATGTCGCCGGACGCATTTCCGGTGCCGTGCTCGGTTACTGGCTCAACGGCAAGTTGACCTTTGCCGGCGAGGATACTGCGCTCGGGCGCACGCAACTGCAGCGCTTCCTGCTGATGTGGCTGTGCACCACGATCGCCAGCACGTGGGCGATGGGCAGCATCGATGCGTGGTTTGGACTCAAGTGGGCGTGGCTGGCGAAGCCGGGCGTGGAAGCGGTCCTGGGTTTGATCGGTTTCGTGTTGTCTCGGCACTGGGTCTACAAGCGCTAACGGAGATATTGTCCCCGGGGTTGCTGTAGGAGCGCACCTGGGCGCGATGAGACTCTACCGTTAGAGCCCCATCGCGCACAGGTGCGCTCCTACAAAAAACGCCGACGTGAGTCGGCGTTTGGATCAGATCGAATCTGCGTCGGATCAGTGCTTGAGGTTCTTCCGCAACCGCTCCAGCGCTTGCAACTGCGCCTGCACTTCCGACAGTCGCTTCTGCGCCTCGGCCACTTCCATCGCCTCGCCGCGACCCTCGAGGATGCGCTCTGCCTCGGCCTTGGCGGCCAGCACGGCGGCCTCGTCGATGTCCTGCGCGCGGATCGCGGTGTCGGCCAGCACGGTCACGACCTGCGGCTGCACTTCTAGGATGCCGCCGGACACGGCGAAGTCGAGCTTCTCGCCGCCCGGCAACGTCACGATGACCTTGCCCGGCTTCAGGCGCGTGATCAGCGGCGCGTGGCGCGGCGCGATGCCGAGCTCACCGAGTTCGCCGGTGGCGACGACCAGTTCAACCTCGCCATGGAAGATCTCTGCTTCGGCGCTGACGATGTCGCAACGGATGGTGGATGCCATGTGTGTTCCTGTAGGGCGGGTCTTGACCCGCCGCGGTGCTGCCGAGATTCAAGCGATGGCGGGTCGAGACCCGCCCTACATCAGGTGATCTTCTTCGCCTTCTCGATCGCCTCGTCGATGCCGCCGACCATGTAGAAGGCCTGCTCGGGAATGTGGTCGCATTCGCCGTCGCAGATCATCTTGAAGCCGCGGATGGTGTCCTTCAGCGACACGTACTTGCCGGGCGAGCCGGTGAACACTTCGGCGACGTGGAACGGCTGCGAGAAGAAGCGCTCGATCTTGCGCGCGCGCGACACCGCCTGCTTGTCCTCTTCGCTCAACTCGTCCATGCCGAGGATCGCGATGATGTCCTTGAGTTCCTTGTACTTCTGCAGCGTCGACTGCACGCGGCGCGCGGTGTCGTAGTGCTCGTTGCCGATCACATTTGGATCAAGCTGTCGGCTGGTGGAATCGAGCGGATCGACCGCCGGATAGATGCCCAGCGAGGCGATGTTGCGCGACAGCACGACGGTCGCGTCCAGATGCGCGAAGGTCGTCGCCGGCGACGGGTCGGTCAAGTCATCGGCGGGCACGTACACGGCCTGGATCGAGGTGATCGAACCGGTCTTGGTCGAGGTGATGCGCTCCTGCAACACGCCCATTTCCTCGGCCAAAGTAGGTTGATATCCCACCGCCGACGGCATGCGGCCGAGCAGCGCCGACACTTCGGTGCCGGCCAGCGTGTAACGGTAGATGTTGTCGACGAAGAACAGCACGTCGCGGCCCTGGCCGCTGGCGTCTTTTTCGTCGCGGAAGTACTCGGCCATGGTCAGCCCAGTCAGCGCCACCCTGAGACGATTACCCGGCGGCTCGTTCATCTGGCCGTACACCATCGCCACTTTCGAATCCTTCAACGACTCCAGCTTGATGACGCCGGCTTCGGCCATCTCGTGATAGAAATCGTTGCCTTCGCGGGTGCGCTCGCCGACACCGGCGAACACCGACAGGCCGGCGTGCTCGGTGGCGATGTTGTTGATCAGTTCGAGCATGTTGACCGTCTTGCCGACGCCGGCGCCGCCGAACAGGCCGACCTTGCCGCCCTTGGCGAACGGACACATCAGGTCGATGACCTTGATGCCGGTTTCCAGCAATTCATTACCCGACGACTGCTCGGCATACGCCGGCGCCGCGCGATGGATTTCCCAGTACTCGCTGGCCTCGACCGGACCGGCTTCGTCGATCGGCTCGCCAAGCACGTTCATGATGCGGCCCAGCGTGCCGACGCCGACCGGCACCGACACGGCCTTGCCGGTGTTGTCGGCGATCAGGTTGCGCTTGAGGCCATCGGTGGAGCCAAGCGCGATCGTGCGCACGACGCCGTCGCCGAGCTGCTGCTGCACTTCCAGCGTGATCGCGGTGTTCTGCACCTTCAACGCGTCGTAGATCCGCGGCACGCTCTCGCGCGGGAACTCGACGTCGACGACGGCGCCGATGATCTGGACGATCTTGCCCTGGTTCATGGTTGCTTCCTCAAAAAATCAAACTTGTTGTCCGCAAAGGACGCGAAAGACGCAAAGAAATCAAACCAAAATACAAAGCTTTCTTTGCGTTCTTGGCGTTCTTCGCGGACCAAAAATGCTCTCGATCACACCGCCGCGGCACCGCCGACGATTTCTGAAATTTCCTGTGTGATCGCCGCCTGCCGGGCCTTGTTGTAGACCAGGTTCAGCGTGTCGATCAGCTTGTTGGCGTTGTCGCTGGCGGACTTCATCGCCACCATGCGCGCGGCATGTTCGGAGGCGATGTTCTCCATGACCGCCTGGTACACCAGCGACTCGATGTAGCGCGTCAGCACGTGTTCGAGCACGGTCTGCGCATCGGGTTCGTAGAGGTAGTCCCAATCGTGGTACGCGACTTGCGACTCGGCGCCCGGCAGTGGCAGCAGCTGGTCGAACGCCGCGCGCTGGGTCATGGTGTTGACGAAGTCGTTGTAGGCCAGAAACACCTTGTCAACGCGGGCCTTGTCGTCCTTGCCGGCGCTGTAGGCATCCAGCATGACCTTGACCACGCCGATCAGCTGCTCGACGTGCGGCTGGTCGCCCAGGTGGCTGACCGTGGCCAGCATGTCGACCTTGATGCGGCGGAAATACACCGAGGCCTTCTGGCCGATGGTGACCACGTCGACCTGCACGCCCTGCTCCTGCCACGTGCGGATCTCACCGAGCAGCTTGCGGAACAGGTTGTTGTTGAGACCGCCGGCCAGGCCGCGGTCGGACGAGACGATGATGTAGCCGACGCGTTTGGTATCCGCGCGCTCCACCAGGTAGGGATGCTTGAACTCGGAAGTAGCCTGCGCCAGATGGCCGATGACCTGCTTCATCGCACGCGCGTACGGGCGCGACGCCTTCATCCGCTCCTGCGCCTTGCGGATCTTGGACGCCGAGACCATCTCGAGCGCGCGCGTCACCTTGCGGGTGTTCTGCACGCTCTTGATCTTGGTTTTGATTTCTCTGCCGCCGGCCATCTCATTTCCTGTAGGGCGGGTCTTGACCCGCCTTTGGCTTTCTCGCGATATCGAGGTGGCGGGTCGAGACCCGCCCTACGTCACCAGCTACCCGTCTGCTTGAAATCCTCGATGCCCTGCTTGAACGCCGCTTCGAGTTCGTCGTTCCAGTCGCCGCTGTCGTTGATCGACTTCAACGTGTCACCGGATGTGTTGGCGAAGTGTGCGTGCAACGCTTCCTCGAATGCACCGATCTTGTTCACCGGCACGTCGTCCATGTAGCCCTTGTCGACCGCGTAGATCGACAGCG
>JBBJNO010000189.1:0-5303 GCA_037720875.1 Luteimonas sp.
CGACATCCCCGCCGAGTGTCATCCCGACATCCGCTCGCGCGAGGCCTGCTTCAAGTCCACCGAACTCGCCATCTCGCTGGCACGCCGGCACGGCACGCGCCTGCATGTGCTGCACGTCAGCACCGCCGACGAGCTGGCGCTGTTTTCAGCCGGACCCATACAAGGCAAGCGGATCACCGCCGAGACCTGCATCCATTTCCTGCGCTTCGACCGCGCCGACTACGCGCGGCTCGGGCATCTGATCAAGTGCAATCCCGCGATCAAGGACGCCAATGATCGCGATGCGCTGATCCGCGCTCTCGCCGACGATGTCATCGACGTGCTGGCCACGGATCATGCGCCGCACACGCTCGAGGAAAAATCCAGGCCGTACGCGCAGGCGCCGAGCGGCTTGCCGCTGGTGCAATACGCGTTGGTGGCGGCGCTGGAACTGGTGCGTGAGGGCCGGCTGACCAATGCGCAGGTCGTGCACAAGTTCGCCCACGCGCCGTCGATACTGTTCGACGTCAAGGAGCGCGGCTTCCTTCGCGAAGGCTACTGGGCCGACCTGGTGTTGATCGACGATGTGCCGATGACGGTGCAGCGCGAAGACGTGCTGTCGAAATGCGGCTGGTCGCCGTTTGAAGGCACTACGTTCCATTCGCGCATTGCCTCGACCTGGGTCAACGGGCAGCTGGCGTGGGACGGGCACAGGCTGGTCGGCTTGCCGAATGGCATGCGCCTGGAGTTCGACCGATGAAAGCGCGACGCGCTTATGGAGTGGAGCTTGCTCCGCTGCTTTTAGTGCACCACCCTTCAAGCAAGGGTAGCGGAGCAAGCTCCGCTCTACGGATGCAAGTGCGCGCAAGCGAATCTTGATCTACGAATCGTGGTTACTGCCCGACACCCGCGCCACCGCGTCGTGCGCATGCAGGCTCTCGAAATGCGACACGGTGATGTCGTAACGCGCGATGCGGCTATCGGCCGCCAGAGCGGACGCGACGCGACGCGCGGCATCTTCGCAGAACATCAAGTTCTCGGCATTGAGCCGTGCGAACGCCTGTTCGTCCTCGCGCTTGACCGCGGTCTGCACCGGCGTACCCAACGCAGCTTCCACGCTGTCGATGAAAGAAGTAAACGGGAGTTCGTCGAATGCCGGGCGCAGCTCGATGCGCACCTCGGCGCGGCTGCGCTGGGCATGCGGCGTCGCCGCCAGGCCGCGTTCGGAGGCCAGCCAGTCGCTCACGACGGCCGTCGACAGTGGATGTGCGGCGGCGAAGTCGCCTGCGAAACGCTCGGCATTGAGTTGTCGTGACAGCGCCGTCGACGCGGGGCAGGTGCTCGAATAGTCGGCCGAGAACTGCAGCGACAACTGCAGGTGTCCATCGACCAACGCCGCTTCGATCGTGACCGGATAATTTTTCCAACCGACGTAATCGCTGGTCAACGCCTTGCGCTGCAGCAGGTGGTCGTAGTGCACCGCGAGGCGCGCCTGCGATGACAGGCCCCGCTGCGAATCGATCAATGATTGCAGCACGCGACGCAAGCCGGCGGGGGTGATTGTTTCGGCCGCAAACGCATCCTGCAATTGCAGGTACAGACGCGACATGTGGATGCCGCGCGCGTCCCCATCGACCAGATTGACGGCCACATCGACCGACGCCGCCAGCCGGATCGCATCGCCATTGCCGGTGTGCACGCGCAACGGCAATGCGATGCGGTCCATGCCCACCCAGTCCAGCGGACGCGCCAACGCGACGGCATCGCCGGCGACATCGGGCAAAAGCTGCGAATCAGCGGGGGTAGGCACTACGGGTATTCCGGCGGGACGTTTCATCGGGGGCGTATTGTACCGGCCCTCGCAATGCGGCTTGTTGCGGGTGGCCGGAACAATCAGAACCATTCTTGCGCATGTGTGGGGCGAGTCTCGACCCGCCGCACTTGATCAATCATCCCGGTGGATCTGCGACGGGTGTCGAGACCCGCATTAAGAGCATTCATCTTGGTCATCACGAACAAGGGGTTCAATCGCGCGCGGCGTGCCACGCCAGCCACAACGTACGCCACGGCGGCAGCGGTTGCGATGACGCGTGCTCCAGGGGGACGTGCTCCAGAGGGACGTGCTTGAGGCGGCCATGTTTCTGACGTACAGGCTTAAGACGGGCATGGGCGAGTGTCGAAACGATACGCCGCACACGCGGGCCCCGGACGGCTGGCCACTGCGACAGCAATGTCGTCCGCAAGGGTTCGTGGTCGGCCGCGCTCAGAGCGGGATGCGTGGCCAGCAATGTCGCTGCCACCAGATCGGGGACAGAGAGATGGGTGTCGAACAGGACGTCTTCGACGCCCGCGACGGCATCCGCGAAAGCATGCATGCCGACGAAAACATCGCCAATGTCGCGCGGCAACACGCGATGACTGCGTAGTGCCGGAAGCGCCGCTGACAGCGCCATCCACGGCGCGGGCCGCAATTGCAGTGCAGCGCCGAGTGGATGGCGGCGGCGCCCTTGCGACCAGCCCTGCAATTCGTCCTGCCACCATGCGAGTTTGGCCAGCCCCGGCGTCGAATCCTCACCGCTCCACGCGGCATCTGTGAGTTCCTGCAACAACGCAAACCAGGCGAGCGCGGTGTCGCGCTGCGATGCCGGCACGAAGACTTCGGCGATGCGCCATTCCGGCCAACGTGCGCGCCACTTGCCGATGAAACCTTCCAGCGCGCCGGGGTCATTCATGCCTCGCCACCTGTAGAGCGGAGCTTGCTCCGCTGCCCTTGCGTCTGGCTCTTGTAGAACGGAGCGTGCTCCGCCGCCCTTGCGTCTGGCTCTTGTAGAACGGAGCGTGCTCCGCTGCTCTTGATGACGCGACAAGAAAACAGCAGAGCAAGCTCCGCTCTACAAAGGCACCACATCACAACGCCCGTGGCCACACAGCGGCATCCAACAATTCCCACGGTGAATCGAACATCGCGTCGCCACCCCACTGCGCCGGCGCGTCTTCGGGAAGGCGGTAGCCCCACAACGCGACTACCGACGGCATGCCGGCCGCGCGCGCGGCGACGATGTCGCGCTCGTCATCGCCGACATACACGCAATCGGCCGGCTTCACACCCAGCAGTTCCGCCGCGTGCGTCAACGGCAGTGGATCCGGCTTGCGCGCCGGCAAGGTGTCGCCGCCGATCATCACCGCACACCGCGTTTGCCAGCCCAGCAACGGCAGCAGCGCCTGCGCGAGAGACTCGGGCTTGTTGGTCACGATGCCCCAACGCGAACCCGAGGCCTCGATGGCAACCAGTAGTTCCTCGACACCCTCGAACGGCTTGCCATGACGACCGAGTTCAATGAAGTAGCGCTCGAGAAATTCGGGGATCCAGGTCTCGCGTGTTACGGCATCGATCAGCGGGAATGCGGCCGCCGCCATCACGCGTGCGCCTTTGGACACATGCGGACGCAGCTCGGCGAGTGGCATCGGCAATACGCCGCGGTCGGCACGCATGGCGTTGACGGTGGCGAGCATGTCCGGGGCACTGTCGAGCAAAGTGCCATCGAGATCGAACAGTACCAATGCGGGGAAATTGGGCGTGGCCATCTGCTTTGCGATTCCCTATTCCTTATTCCTTATTCCCCATTCCCCGCTCCCGGCTTCACCGCGCAAGCCAGGTAGTTGACGTCGGTACGTGACACCACGCGCGCCGCATTGCGCCACGGCTCGTACATCAAACCGCTCACATCCTCGAGTTCAAGGTTCGCGGCACGCAGCCACGTCGCCAACTCCGAAGGCTTGATGAACTCGCGATACTGATGCGTGCCCTTCGGCAGGATGCCCGCGATGTATTCGGCGCCGACGATGGCCAGTGCGAATGCGGCCGGCGTACGGTTCAAGGTCGAGACGAACAGGCGCCCGCCCGGTTTCAACAACGTCGCGCACGCCAGCAGGATCGATCCCGGATCGGGCACGTGTTCGAGCATTTCCATGCAGGTGATCGCGTCGAATTGACCAGCCCGCGTTCCGGCCAGCGTCTCCACCGATAGCAGCTGGTAATCGACTTCGACACCCGATTCGAGCGTGTGCAGGTTGGCGGCCTTGATCAGCTCCGGCGCCAGGTCGATCGCGGTGACGATTGCTCCCTCGCGCGCGAGCGCTTCGCTGAGCAAGCCTGCGCCGCAGCCAACATCGAGGACAGTTGCACCGCGCAGCGTCATGCGATCGGCGACATAGCCAAGGCGTGCGGGGTTCAGTGCATGCAAGGCTTTTTGCGGGCCTTGCGGATCCCACCAGCGATTGGCCAGCGCACCGAACTTGTCGAGTTCCGCCTGGTTGAAGTTGTTTTCGCTGGTGGAGCCCGGATTTGTCATGGAAGCGAATCTCTTGAGCTTTTTGCGGCATGCGCCGGAACTTGATGATAACCGCCGCTCTTGTAGAGCGGAGCTTGCTCCGCTGACGTCCGCGCCCATTCGTCCAGAACGCGAGGCAGGAGCAGCGGAGCAAGCTCCGCTCTACAAGAACGACAACGCCTCGATCGCCGGAAACATCAAGAAGTGCGAATCGATGCAATCCGCGTGCGCCACTGACGCGCATTGGCGACCAGGGCTTCGGTATCGAGATCGACCAGCTGGCGATCCCGAAGCTTGCTCTTGCCGGCAATCCACGCATCGCTGACCTGATGACGCCCGGTGGCATAGACCAGTTGCGAAATCACATGATGCAACGGCTGCGTTTCCACCTGCGCAAGGTCGACGCAGATCAGGTCAGCCTGTTTGCCAACCTCGATCGACCCGACCAGATGATCGAACCCCATCGCCTTCGCGCCGCCCAGCGTCGCGGCGCGCAGCGTGGTGGCCGCATCGAAGGCAGCGGCGTCGTTGGCGACGGCCTTTGCAAGCAATGCAGCCGTGCGCATCTCGCCGAACATGTCGAGATCGTTGTTGCTGGCCGCGCCATCGGTGCCGATGGCGAGATTGACGCCTGCACGTTGTAACGCGCAGGCAGGACAAAAGCCCGAAGCGAGCTTGAGGTTGGACTCCGGGCAATGCACCACCGACACGCCGCGTTCCGCACATAGCGCGATCTCGGCATCGGTGAGCTGCGTCATGTGCACTGCGATCAGGCGGTCGTTGACCAATCCCAATCGGTCCAGCCGCGCCAGCGGCCGTTGACCGTGCTTCTGCAGCGATTGCTCGACTTCCTGCGCGGTTTCGTGGGTGTGCAGGTGCACGGGGATGTCGAGCTGGTCCGCCAGCATGCGGATGCGCTCGAAATTGGCGTCGGACACCGTGTACGGCGCATGCGGCGCGAAGGCGGTGGCGATCAGCGCATCGCCGCGCCAC
>JBBJNO010000190.1:0-5300 GCA_037720875.1 Luteimonas sp.
GGCATCTGCGATCGCGCGTATATTCTCAACGAAGGCAGCGTGCTCGCGCAGGGGGCACCGGACGCGCTGCTCGCCAATCCCGATGTCCGTCGCGTTTACCTCGGTGAAAGTTTCCGTCTGTAACGCACGGCCGCAGTTCTCGTCCGGTTGCGTTGTTTCGTTACGGATATGAAGCCCCGACTCCAGACCTCGATGTCGCAACAACTGGTGATGACGCCACAGTTGCGTCAGGCGATCCAGTTGCTACAGATGTCATCGGCGGAACTCGAGGCGGAGATCACGGCCGCGATCGAGAGCAACCCGCTGCTGGAGTGGGTCGAGGAATCGGCGCCGTTGCACATCCCCACCGACGACGGCAACAGCCACGACAGCGGCGAGACGCCCGCCGCGCAACCTGAAGCCGCGAACCACCACGATGCCGATGGCGAGGATCATTGGAGTCCGGGCGACGAATCCTGGTATCAGCGCAACGGCCCATCGGGCGACGGCGATGAGGATGGCGAAGACAGCCGCGATCGCGTCGCCAGGGTCGAGTCGCTGCAAGACCATCTGTTGTGGCAGCTGCACCTGTCGCACTTGTCCGGACGCGATCGACGCATCGGGATGGCGCTGATCGATGCGATCGACGACGACGGCTACCTGCGCGAATCCATCGACGCCATCGTCGACGCCCTGCGCCCCGAGGTCGAGGCCGGCCACGATGAGATCCTCACGGTGCTGCACCAGATCCAGCACTTCGATCCGGTCGGGGTTGGCGCACGCACGCTCGGCGAATGCCTGTGCGTGCAGTTGTCGCTGCTGCCTGACGAAACACCGTTCAAGGCACTGGCGCGACGGATTTGTTCCGGGCCGATCGAACGACTGCCGCGGATCGGTGTCACCGGCATGGCCCACGAACTGGGTTGCGGCACGGAGGATGCGCAACAGGCGATCGAGTTGTTCCGCTCGATGGACCCACGTCCGGGCGCGCAAGTTGGCGGCATCAGCAACGACGCGTATGTGACGCCCGACTGCGTGGTCTGGCGGCAACACGGCACGTGGCGGGTCGCGCTGTCCAGCAACGGCATCCCACGCATCTCCATCCACCGTGGTTATGAGGGCATGATCGGCGGCGCATCGGTAGCCGACGCCGGCTATCTGCGCGGACGGCTGCAGGAAGCGCGCTGGCTGCTGCGCAGCATCGAGGCGCGCGGCGAGACGCTGTTGAAGGTGATGCGTTGCCTGCTGCGGCAGCAGGCCGGGTTCCTGGAGTTCGGCGCGCAGGCATTGCGGCCGCTGACCTTGCGTGAGGTCGCCGGGGAAGTCGGCCTGCACGAATCCACCATCTCTCGCGCCATCGCGCGCAAGTACGTGCGCACGCCGCGTGGCACGTTGCCGCTGCGCGCCTTCTTCGCGTCGGGCATCGATACCGGCGGTGGCGGCGAGGCGTCGAGCACCGCCATCCAGGCCATGATCCGCGAACTGATCCAGGCCGAAAACCCGCGCAAACCGTTGTCCGACGCCAGCCTGGCGGCATCGCTCAAGGCCGCCGGCGTGCCCGTCGCACGCCGCACCATCGCAAAGTACAGGGAGGCGATGCATGTTCCCTCGTCGCATGAGCGCGTGCGCATCGCCTGAGGGAAATCAGCTCGCCGGCCTTCGGCGCCATTGATCTCCTCATACTCACAAGAACGCCCACCCTGAGCATGCCGAGGGCGCCCTGAAAACCGCACTTCTACCTCATCAGCATCGCCGCCCTGAATGCCTTAACCTAGTCTTCACCCCGCCGCGCAGCCTTTGCGCGATGCTGTCGGTGACAACCAGGAGGCCCCTATGCGCATCGAAACCCACGGCCAGCAAATTGAAGTCACGCCTGCACTGCGTGATTACGTTTCCTCCAAACTCGGGCGATTGACGCGCCACTTCGACCAGCCGCTGGACGTGCGCACCCAGCTCAGCATCGAAAAACCCGACCACCGCGCAGAAGCCACCATCAATGTTTCCGGCCGCACCCTGCACGCCGACGCCAGCGCCGAGAACATGTACGCCGCCATCGACCTGCTGGCCGACAAGCTCGACCGCCTGCTGATGAAACACAAGGAAAAAATGGTCGACCACCATCGCGGCGACAGCCTGGTCCGCAATGGCGAGACTGGTTGAGCGTTGCCCCACCATTCCCTACTCCACACTTCACTCATCCCTGCCCACGCATGGCACTGTCAGAACTGCTGACCGCCGATCGCATCGTCACGCTGATCGAGCCCGGTGACAGCGACCACGTGCTCGATGCCGCGGCGCGCCTGCTCTCGGATGATTCGCCGACCACGACCACGCTGATCGCAAGCAGCCTGCAGGCGCGCGAGCGCATGGGCAGCACCGCGATCGGGCACGGCATCGCGATTCCACATGGTCGCAGCACCGCATTCGATGAGGCGCGCGGTGCATTCCTGCGGTTGGCGCACCCCGTGGATTTCGATGCCAGCGACGGCCAGCCCGTGGACCTCGTCTTCGCGCTGGCGGTGCCGGAATCATTCACCCAGCAACACCTACAGCTGCTCGCCGAGCTTGCGGAGCGCTTTGCCGATGCGGACTATCGCGCGGCGTTGCGTTCCGCGCCGGATGTCAGTGCATTGCACCAGTTGTTGACGTCCGACCGCGCGTCGCGCTCCGCAGCGGCGTGAACGAACACATCAGCGCGCGCGAGTTGTTCGACCAGCTGCGCGAGCGGCTGGGATTGCGCTGGCTCGCCGGGCAAGGCGGCGCCGGTCGCGTGCTCGAGTCGGTGGACACGGTGGCGCGGCGCCCCTCGCTGGCCGGCTACCTCAACATCATCTATCCCAACAAGGTGCAGATCCTCGGCACCGAGGAACTGGCATGGCTCGACACCATGGATTCCCGGCAGCGCTGGGAAACCATCGAGAAGATCGTGCAGTCCCGGCCATTGGCGATGGTCATCAGCAAGGACCAGTCCTGCCCCGATGACCTGCGCAGCGCCGCCGAGGAGTCCGACACGCCGCTGTGGACCGCGCCGAAACGCGGCCACGAACTGCTCAACCACCTGCATTACCACCTCGCCAGAATCCTGGCGCCACGCACGACCTTGCATGGCGTGTTCATGGAGATCTATTCGATCGGCGTGCTGATCACCGGCGAATCGGGTTCGGGCAAAAGCGAACTGGCACTGGAACTGGTCACGCGCGGCCACCGCCTGGTGGCAGATGACACCCCGGAATTCACCCAGATCGCGCCGGACGTGCTGGACGGCACCTGCCCGGAATTGCTGCAGGACATGCTGGAATTGCGCGGCCTCGGCGTACTCAACATCCGGCAGATGTTCGGCGACACGGCGGTGAAACGTAACAAGTACCTGCGCTTGATCGTGCACCTCACGCGGCCGCATCTGGAACCTCTGCCGACCGGTATCGAGCGCCTGACCGGGGATGTCGGCATTCGCCGCGTGCTCGACCTGGACGTGCCGCAGATCACGCTGCCGGTGATGCCCGGACGCAACCTGGCGGTACTGACCGAAGCCGCCGCGCGCCAGCACATCCTGCGCGCGAAGGGCATCGATCCCGCCGCTGCGTTCATGGCCCGCCACAACCATTTCCTCGAACGCGGGACGCCATGACGCCCGCTGCGCCGACACTGATCATCGTCAGCGGCATGTCGGGCTCCGGCAAGACGGTCGCGTTGAACACGCTGGAAGATCTCGGCTTTTATTGCGTCGACAACCTGCCGGCGGAGTTGCTGACGCAGTTCGTCGCCAGCGTGTCGCGCGACGATGCGCCGCCCACCAAGCTCGCGGTGGGGATCGATGTCCGCAGTCGTCATAGCGACCTGGCCAACCTGCCGGAATGGTTGTCGGCGGTCGGCGCGCAGGGCCTGGACCCGAAGCTGGTGTTCTTCGATACCGACGAAGCCGTACTGCTCAAGCGTTATGCCGATACCCGGCGGCGTCACCCCTTGAGCCATATCGGGTTGGCGTTGTCCGATGCGATTGCGCTCGAACGCCAGGTGCTCAAGCCGCTGCGCACGCTGGCCGACGTGGTGATCGACACCAGCGAGCAGAACGTGCACCAGTTGCGCCGCACGGTCATCACCGAATTCGGCATGAGCGATGACAGCGTGCTGTCGTTGTTGTTCGAGTCGTTCGCCTACCGGCGCGGCGTGCTGGCCGACGCCGATTTCGTGTTCGACGCGCGCGTCCTGCCCAACCCGCCCTGGGACGCGCGCCTGCGGCCGCTGTCGGGGCGCGACAGCGACGTGCGCGACTACCTCGAGTCGCAGCCCGACGTCGTGCGTTATGTCGAACAGATCGCCGATTTCCTCGATACCTGGCTGCCGCGGTTGCAGAGCGATACGCGCAGCTATGTCACCGTCGCCTTCGGCTGCACCGGCGGGCGCCATCGTTCGGTGTACCTGGCCGAACGCCTGGCGGCGCACTGCCGGCAACGCGGTTGGGCCGAAGTGGCGACGCACCATCGCGAGCTGGATTAGCCGCTCGTTTTTGTAGAGCGGAGCTTGCTCCGCTGCTCCTGAGGCTTTCCCGGCGAAAGCAGCGGAGCAGGCTCCGCCTACAAAAGCCGCTTCCGGCCTGTCACCAACCTCTGCTAACTTGACGCCATGGCCGTCGGCATCCTCCTCATCACCCACGCAGGCATCGGCACGCCGCTGCTGACGGTCGCCGCGCAATTGCTGCGGCAGTTGCCGCTGAACGCAGAGGCCTTTGAAGTCCCGTTCGACAGTGATGTCGATACTCTGCTTCCCCAGGCAAGCGCGGCGCTGCGGCGCGTCGATAGCGGCGGCGGGGTGCTGGTGCTGACCGACCTGTACGGCGCCAGCCCGAGCAATCTTGCCGCCAGGCTTGCGCGCATCGGCACCCCCGTGCGACGCGTGTCCGCGTTGAACCTGCCGATGCTGCTGCGGGTGATGAACTATTCCGACCTGGACCTCGACGCACTGCCCGCCATCGCCGCGGCCGGCGCGCGCAATGGAGTGATCGTCGATGACGCGTGAGATCGACCATGCTTGAACGCGAATTGCTCGTTGCCAACCGGCTTGGCCTGCACGCGCGCGCCACGGCCAAACTGGTGCAGACCCTGTCGAGTTTCCGCTGCCATTCCACGCTGACGGCGCGCGGCCGCGAGGTCAATGCCAAGAGCATCATGGGCGTGATGCTGCTCGCCGCCGGCCAGGGCACCCCCGTGCTGTTGCGTGTCGATGGCGAGGATGAAGCCGCGGCGCTGGAGGCCGCTGCCGGCCTGTTCGCGCGGCACTTTGACGAGGCCAGCTGATGCGTCAGGCCCTGCCCGGACACGGCG
>JBBJNO010000191.1:0-5235 GCA_037720875.1 Luteimonas sp.
GCGGCCCAGAACGGGATCCACGCCATCTGCAGCGCCCAGATCGCGACGCCCGCGACACCGAACATGGCGAAGCTGATGAACAGCAGCAGCGTCGGCCCCATCGTCGGGTATTTGCCATAGACGTTGCGCTCGAGCCAGTCGTCCGGACAGCCCTTGCCGTACTGGTCGATGTCGGCACGCTGCGCGCTGGCTTCGCGGTACAACTCCACGCCACCCCAGAACACCTTGCCGATGCCATGGAACTGCGGGCTGTGCGGATCCTCGGCGGTCTCGCACTTGGCGTGGTGCTTGCGGTGGATCGCGACCCACTCGCGCGTCACCATCGCCGTCGACAACCACGCCCACAGCCGGAACACGTGCGCCACGGCTGGGTGGAAATCCACGCCGCGATGCGCCTGGCTGCGGTGCAGGTACAGCGTCACCGCGAAGATGGTGAGCTGGGTCGCGATCAGGAAGTAGATGACCAAGGTGCCGAAGCTGGCCTGAAACAGGCCGCCGGCGAGGAAGTCAAGCAGGGGGGCGGGCATTGCGGGGGTCTCGGATGGTGTACGGATGATGGTGTACGGATGATGGTGTACGGATGGGTGTACGGATCGGCGCGGGTAAATGATGAGGTCTGCCGCGGACGCAGTCACCCGTGGTCGCCGTATGTTGTTCAGGGAGATGAGGGCATCAACCGGCGACCGCCGCTTTCTGGCGTTCCAACTCCGCGTGCAGCAAGCGTTTGATCTGGTCGACGATGCCCTGCAGCGAGGATGCGTCGTAGCCGACGTGATCCACCGCGACCTTGCCCTGCGGATCGATCATCCACAGGTTCGGATACGCCTTCACGCCATAGGTCGCGGCGATACTGCCATCGCGGTCACGGGTCATGACCAGCGTGTAGTCGCGCATCTGCCTGAGCTTTGGTCGCGCGTCCCCGTTTGCACTTCCCCACTGTTTGCGACACTGCCCGGTTTGCGACACTGCCCGCCATGCCCGAGCTGCCCGAAGTCGAAACCACGCGCCGCGGCCTGGCGCCGCATGTCGAGGGCCGCCGCGTCACGGACGTCGTCCTGCGGCGGCCGGACCTGCGCTGGCCGATCCCGCCTGAAATCACCACTGTCCTGCCCGGGCAGCGGATCGACACGGTGCGGCGGCGCGCCAAGTACCTGTTGCTGGACACCAGCGTCGGCAGTGCGCTGCTGCATCTGGGCATGTCCGGTAGCCTGCGCGTGTTGCCGGCGGCGACACCGGCCGGTACGCATGACCATGTGGACATCGCACTTGAAAGCCGCCCACTTGAAAGCCGCGCACTTGAAAGCCGCGCACTTGGAAGCAGCGACATGCAAAGGGACGGCGCCGGGGTGCAACGCGTGCTGCGCTTCAACGACCCGCGCCGCTTCGGTTGCCTGCTGTGGCAACCCGCCGGCGAAACACACGCCTTGTTGCGCGGGCTGGGGCCGGAACCCCTGTCGGACACGTTCGACGGCGGCTACCTGTTCGCCCGCAGCCGCGGTCGCAGCGCGCCGGTAAAAACCTTCCTGATGGACCAGCGCATCGTCGTCGGCGTGGGCAATATCTATGCCGCCGAAGCCTTGTTCGCCGCCGGCATCGCGCCGCAGCGTGCGGCCGGGCGCATCGCACGCGAGCGCTACGTGCTGCTGGCCGATGCGGTCAAGGCGGTGCTGGCGCATGCGATCACACGCGGCGGTACGACCTTGCGCGATTTCCTGACCCCCGACGGGGCGCCGGGTTATTTTGAACAGGAACTGTTGGCCTACGGGCGCGAAGGCGAGCCGTGCAAGCGCTGCGGCCGCCCGCTGAAACATGCCTGGATCGGGCAGCGGGCGTCGGTGTGGTGCGCGCTCTGCCAACGCTGATGTAGAGCAAGAGCAAACGCAGCAGAGCAAGCTCCGCTCTACACAGAGCGGTCCAATGTGGCATTCATTCCCTTGCGCTGACCCATTCACGAAGGACTATGATCGGCTTTCGAGTTTAGGCCGCTAGGGAACAGGACGATGGCCGATACCGCTGACATCACCCAGTGGCTGGATGCCGCCCGCGATGGCGACCGCACCGCGCTCGATCGCGTGCTGGGCATGCTGTACCAGGAGTTGCACTCCATGGCGCGGCGCCAGCTGGCCGGCCAGCACGGCCACACGCTCGACGCCACCGCGCTGGTGCACGAGGCCTATCTCAAGTTGATCGGCGGCCGCGAGGCACAGTTCGACGACCGCGCGCATTTTTTCGCTTACGCGGCCTCGGCGATGCGCAGCGTGGTGGTCGATTACGCGCGGCAACGCATGGCGCAAAAGCGCGGCGGCGACCTGCACCGCGTGACCGACTTGCCGGAGGAAGTCGAAGGCGGATTGCGCCTCGATGAGGACATGCTGGGGCTCGACACGGCACTGACCAAACTGGCCGCGGTCGATGAGCGGCTGGCGCAGGTGGTCGAACTGCGCTACTTCGCCGGGTTCTCGGAGCTGGAAATCGCCGCGCTGCTCAAGCGCTCCGAGCGCAGCATCCGCCGCGACTGGCAGAAGGCCAAGATGTTCCTGCTGGCATCGCTGCAAAGCCCCTGACGGTCGCGTCCCCGCATGGACCCCGAGCGCTGGCAACGGTTATCGCCGCTCCTCGATGCGCTGTTCGAGCTGGAACCCGGCGAGCGCGAACGCCATCTCGATGAACTGCGCGACACCGATCCACTGCTGGCCGGCGAGCTGGAACACCTGATCGCGCTCGAGAACGAGCGTGGCGACTTCCTGGCCGAGCCCTACATCGCCGCGCACCCGTCGGCCTGTCCGGGCACGGTGGTGGGGCCGTACCAACTCGAACGCATGCTCGGCGAGGGCGGCATGGGCCAGGTCTGGCTGGCGGCGCGCGCGGACGGGCTGTATCAACGCCGCGTCGCGCTGAAGTTGTTGCGTCCCGGCCTGGCCGACCCGAACCTGCGCCTGCGCTTCACCCGCGAACGCCAGATCCTGGCGCGGCTGGAGCATCCGCATATCGCGCGCCTGCTTAATGCCGGCATCAGCAGCGACGGCCAGCCGTACCTGGCCCTGGAATACGTCGAAGGCGATCCCATTACCGACTACTGCCGCGCACGCGACCTGCCGCTGATCGCGCGGCTGCAGATGTTCCAGCAGGTCTGCGACGCGGTCAGTTACGCCCATGCCAACCTGATCGTGCACCGCGACCTCAAGCCGTCCAACATCATGGTCACGCCTGCGGGCGAGGCCCGGCTGCTCGACTTCGGCATCGCCAAGCTGCTCGACATCGAGATCCCGTCGCTGGACCACACCCGCACCGGATTGCGCGCGTTCACCCTGCACTACGCCGCGCCCGAGCAGGTGCGCGGTGAACCCGTCACCACGATGACCGATGTGTATTCGCTGGGCGTGGTGTTGTACGAGCTGCTGGCCGACAGCAAGCCCTACCAGCTCAAGCGGCAAACCGATGCCGAATGGGAGGAAGCCATCCTCGCCGGTGATCCGCAGCGTCCCTCGCAGGCCGTCATGCGCCTGGCCGAACCTGTGGTTGCGGGGGACAGGCGGGAGAAACCGGAACTGGCGGCGCGACGACGCAGTGCGCGCGCGCTGTCTGGGGATCTCGACAACATCATCCTCAAGGCCCTGGCCAAGCGCCCGGAACAACGCTATCCGTCGGTCGAGGCGCTGTCGCTGGACCTGGATCGCTACCTCGAAGGCAAGCCTGTGCAGGCGCGGGCCCAAAGCATTCATTACCGGATGCAGAAATACATCCATCGGCATCGTTGGGCGCTGCTCAGCACGACACTGGTGGCGCTGGTGCTGGTGGGCGCGCTGGGTATCGTCATCTGGCAGGCGCGGCAGGCGCTGCAGGAGACCGCGCGCGCGCAGGCCATGCAGGCGTTCGTCATCGGCCTGTTCGAGAACGCGGGCGGGTCGCACAGTGGACAGCCGCTGGACGTGCATACGCTGCTCAGGGCCGGCCTGCGGCGCGGCAGTCGCGAGTTGGCGCGGCAACCGCAGGCCCGCGCCGAACTGCTTGGCGTGATCGCGCAGATCCACATCGGGCTGGGCGATTACCGCGAGGCGATGGCCCTGCTGCAACGCCAGTCGGCGCTGATCGCCAGCCTGCCCGACGCGCCGCGCGGGCTGCGCCTGGAATCGGCGACGCAAAGCGCACGCGTGCACAGCCTGCTCGGTCATTCCCTCACGTGCATCGAGACCCTGCAGCCAATGGTGGACGCCGTCACGCGCGAACGCGGGCAGCGCCCGCAGCAGGTGGCCGAGTTCTACTCCCAGCTCGGGCGCTGCCGCCGCGCCGTCGGTGAAGCGCAGACCGCGCGGTTGCTGTTCGAGCGCTCGCTGGCGATCCGCCGCGGCGCGCTGGAGGACGATGTCGGCGTGGTCGAGAACCTGACCGACCTGGCGGCACTGCATTCCGATGCGGGCGACGCGCGGCAGGCCTTGCGCGGTTTTCGCGGTGCACTGGCGCAATTGCACGCGACGGTGGGCGATCGTCACTCGCTGTCGGTCGATATCCTGCGCAGCATCGGCACCACGCACCGCGAACTGGGCAGCACCGGCCAGGCGCAGGCCGCCTATCGCCAGGCCCTCGCACTGGCCAATGCGCTGCACGGGCCGCGACACCCCACGACGCTGGCAGTGCGCAGGCAGCTGGCCGCGGTGTTGCTGGACCAGGGCCAGCTGGCGCAGGCCGAGGGCGAGTTCCGCGCGACCCATGCGCTGGTGGTCGAGCGGCTCGGGCCCGGGCATCAGGAAGTCGGCCGCGCATGGAACTCGCTCGGCATCGTCGCCTGGGAGCGCGGCGATCACGCCGCGGCACGTCGCGACCTGCAACGCGCCATCGCGATCTGGCGGCAACCGGGCGGCGCCGGATCGCTGCCGGGCGGCCTGTTCAACTACGCGATGATCCTGCACGACAGCGGACGCCACGATGCCGCACTGCGCGCGCTCGAGGAAACCCGGCACCTGCGCGTGCTCCAGAGCGGTGCGCAGAGCGCGCTGGTCGCCGATACCGACCGGCTGATCGGCGAGGTGCTCGCATCGAAAGGTCGGCGGGTCGAGGCACGGCTGCGGCTGAATCAGGCCGTCGCATTGCTGCGCGCCGACACCAGCGCCGAACATCCGCGCCGGCATCGCGCCGAACTCGCGCTGGCACGCCTGCAGGCGCAAGGCGATGAGTGGCCGGCAGCCATGCCGCAGTTCAACCGGATCGCCGCCTTGCCCGGGCAGGACGTCGAGGTGC
>JBBJNO010000192.1:0-5214 GCA_037720875.1 Luteimonas sp.
AGACCGCATCCTGATCACCGGTACCGAACGCGGCGTCATCAGCTTCGCCAATTGTTGCCTGCCGATCCCCGGCGACGAGATCATGGGCTACCACACCACCGGCAAGGGCATCGTCGTGCATCGGCAGGAATGCCCCAATGTCGCCGAGTACCGCAAGTCGCCCGAACGCTGGGTGCAGATCGGCTGGGATCGCGGCGTCACCGGCGATTTTCAGGCGGCGTTGCGGATTGAGGTGGACAACCGTCCCGGCGTGCTGGCGCAGGTTGCGGCGGCGATCGCGCAGGCCGAGTCCAACATCGACCGCGTGGAATATCTCGAACGCGACACGGGCATCTCCGCGATCCGCTTCCTGATCGAGGTCAAGGACCGCAAGCACCTGGCCGACGTGATCCGGCGGACGCGGCGGTTGTCGGTGGTGCATGGGGTGCAGCGGTTGTGATGGGCGGGGAAAATCGGGGGTAGGGGGAGGGGAGAGAAGGATTGCTTTTGACCGTCATTCCCGCGGAGGCGGGAATCCAGCGACTTTCCTTGCAGATCGCGATGTCCTCACCAAGGCCACTGGATTCCCGCCTTCGCGGGAATGACGCGCTAGAACAGTCGAGATCAATACCGGCTTGCAACGAAATGACGAGCAAGATCAGATCATCGTCAAACATCATGTTGGTTAGAATCACGGCGAATCGCTTTCCCGCCTCCCCACTCCCATTTCCCATTTCCCATTCCCCATTCCCACTCCCGGCCCTTCCATGTCCCGCCAGATCATCCACAGCACCAACGCACCGGCCGCCATCGGCCCGTATTCGCAAGCCGTACGCGCCGGCAACACGATTTATTTTTCCGGTGCGGTGGCGCTGGATCCGCATAGCGGCTTGCTGATCGAAGGCGACATCGAGGCCGAGGCGCGCCGCGCCTTCGACAACCTCAAGGCGGTCTGCGAGGCGGCCGGCGGTTCGTTCGACCAGATCGTGCGGGTCGGCTTGTACCTCACTGACCTCAGTCAGTTTTCCGTCGTCAACAACATCATGGCCGAATACTTCAACGCGCCGTATCCCGCACGCTCGACGATCGGTGTCGCTGCATTGCCACGCGGGGCTGCCTTCGAGGTCGATGCGGTGATGGTGATCGACTGATCGCAGTGCCGCGCATTGCCCGACCCGCGCCTGCATTTGCGGCGATAGGCGAAACGCCGCTGACCGCTCTGTCGGGCGTCGGCGCGCGCGTCGCGGAAAAACTCGCCGCGCGCGGCCTGGCCACGCTGCAGGACTTGTGGCTGCAACTGCCGCGTCAATACGAAGACCGTACCGCAATCACGCCGATCCGGCAGTTGCAGCCGGGCGTCGCCGCGCAGGTCGAGGGCCGCGTCGAAGCGGTCGAGCGCGGGTTTCGCTATCGCCCGTCGCTGCGCGTGGCCGTCGGCGACGATTCGCGATCGACGCTGGTGTTGCGCTTCTTCCATTTCCGCAGCGCGCAGGCCGCGAAGTTTTCCCCGGGTGCGCGGCTTCGTTGTTTCGGCACGCCCCGCGCTGGCCATCACGGGCTGGAGATCGTGCATCCCAGTTATCAATTGCTGGAGGATGAGGAGCCCGGCTTGAGCGACCAGCTCGACCCCGTGTATCCCGCGATCGAAGGCATCGGCCCGGCCAGCATGCGCAAGCTGATCGGGCAGGCGCTGGACAAGCTGCCCGATGACGGCGCGCTGGAGTTGTTGCCGCATGGGATCCTGTCCGGTTTGCAACTTCCCTCGCTGCGCGATGCGTTGCTGACGATGCATCGTCCTCCACGCGACGCGAACATCACGGCGCTGATCGCTGGCACGCATCCGGCGCAGCAGCGTCTGGCGCTGGAGGAATTGCTTGCACATCACCTGAGCCTGCGCCGGCAACGCATCGCCTTGCAGCAGCAGGCCGCGCCGGTGCTGGCGGGCGAAGGCATCGTCGCCGAACACCTGCGTGCATCGCTGCCATTCGCGTTGACTGGCGCGCAGCAACGCGTGTTCGCGCAGATCCGCCACGATCTCGCGCAGCCCATGCCGATGCTGCGCCTGGTGCAGGGCGACGTCGGCAGCGGCAAGACCGTGGTCGCGGCGCTGGCGGCGGTGCTCGCGATCGAAGCTGGCAAGCAGGCGGCGTTGATGGCGCCGACCGAATTGCTGGCGGAGCAGCATCTGGCCAGCCTGCGCGGCTGGCTGGAACCGCTGGGCGTGCGCGTCGCCTGGCTGGCGGGCAAGGTCACGGGCAAAGCGCGCGCGGAGGTGTTGCGCGAGGTCGCATCGGGCGCGGCGCAGGTGGTGGTCGGCACGCATGCGTTGATGCAGGAAGGCGTCGTGTTCCATGATCTCGCGCTGGCGATCGTCGATGAGCAGCATCGTTTCGGCGTGCAGCAGCGGCTCGCGTTGCGCGACAAGGGTGCGGCTGCGAAAGATTCCAGCAGAAGAAACATGATCCCGCATCAGCTGGTGATGACCGCGACCCCGATACCACGCACATTGGCGATGACCGCGTATGCCGATCTGGATGTCTCGGTGATCGATGAGTTGCCGCCGGGCCGCACGCCCGTGCAGACGGTGGTGTTGACCGCGGAACGTCGCGCGGAACTGATCGAACGCATCCGCAGCGCGTGCGCGGAAGGGCGGCAGGCGTACTGGGTCTGCACGCTGATCGACGACTCGGACGACGTCGTTGCGCAAGCGGCGCAGGGCACGTTCGAGGCCTTGTCGCAGGTCTTGCCGGAACTGCGCGTCGGGCTGGTGCATGGACGCATGAAGGCCAACGACAAGCAGGCGACGATGCGCGCCTTCAAGTCCGCGGGACTCGATCTGCTGGTGGCGACCACGGTAATTGAAGTTGGCGTGGACGTGCCGAATGCATCGTTGATGATCGTCGAGAACGCGGAGCGTCTCGGCCTGGCGCAGCTGCACCAGCTGCGCGGCCGCGTCGGCCGCGGCAGCGCGCAATCGAGTTGCGTGCTGATGTACCAGTCGCCCTTGTCGATGCTTGCACGGCAGCGACTGGAAACGATGCGGCAGACCAATGATGGGTTCGTCATCGCCGAAAAGGACCTGGAATTGCGCGGTCCCGGCGAACTGCTCGGCACAAGGCAGACGGGGCTTGCGGCGTTCCGTGTGGCCGACCTTGCGCGCGATGCGTCGTTGTTGCCGCAGGTGCGCGAGATTGCGGACAAGTTGCTGGCGGAAGCACCGGATGTGGCGGACAGGATCGTTGATCGTTGGGTGGGTGGGGCGGCTCGGTATGCGTCGGCTTGATTGAAACTCACAAGTCGTCATTGCCGCGCCGGCGGGAATCCAGTGTCTTTGCGGTTGCTAAACATCAAGAGCCAGGTCACTGGATTCCCGCCTGCGCGGGAATGACGAGCAAAAACGGCTAGCCTTTCCCGATTCCCGATTCCCGATTCCCGATTCCCGATTCCCTTATGACCAAAAAAATCCCGCTCCTCATCGACACCGACCCCGGCGTCGACGACGCACTCGCCTTGCTGATCGCGTTCAACGCCCCCTACCACGAGGTCGTCGGCCTGACCATTGCCGCCGGCAACGTCGGGCTCGATCACACCGTCCGCAATGCATTGAAGTTGTGCGAGGTCTGCAACGTCGATGTACCGGTATTCGCCGGTTGCGCGTCGCCGCTGCTGCATCCCGCGCGCGACGCTGCCTACGTGCATGGTCGCGATGGCTTCGGCGATAGCAACTACGCACCGCCGTCGCGTGTAGCCGAGACCGAACACGCCGCGCAGGCGATCCTGCGTTTGTCGCACGAACACGCCGGGCAACTGCTGCTGGTCGCGCTCGGCCCGCTGACCAACCTCGCGCTGGCGCTGAAACTCGATCCGACCCTGCCGCAACGGATCGGCAGGCTGGTCATCATGGGCGGCGCCGTGACCGGCCACGGGAACATCACGCCGATGGCCGAGTTCAATATTTATTTCGATCCGGAAGCCGCGCACATCGTCTTCGAGGCCTTCCCGAAGTTCGACTTGGCCGACTGGGAGGCCGTGCTCGCGCACGGCTTGCGGCATGGCGATGTCGAAGGCTGGCTGGGCGTGGAGTCCCCGCGCGCGCAGTTTTATGAATCGATCTCGCGCCAGACCCGTGCATGGTCGGCGCAACGCCGCGGCGAGCGCTGGCACTCGGCGGATGCCTTGGCCATGGCGTATGCCCTCGATCCGGAGGGTGCCATTGAAATGATCCAGCGTCCGATCGCGGTGGAACTGGCGGGCCCCCATGCGCGAGGCGCCACGCCGGTCGACTGGAACCGCCAGGAGGGCCGCCCGGACAACGCGGCCATCCTGATGCGTTATGACCAGGCCCGCTTCGAGCGATTGATTCGCGAGGCACTGGCCGCGGGTAAGGAACCTCCAGGCCTTTGATCGTCATGACCAGCTTCGCTGTTGAAAACCCCGCGTTCGCGGGAATGGCGGTCCTGCTCAAGCCCGCTTGCCCGGAGCAGAGCCGCCGGGTATCATGCCCGGCTTCCCGCAACCCACTGGTGCACGCCATGAAAGCCGGCGCACATCCCGAATACCGCGACGTCGTGTTCCAGGACGTCACTTCGGACTTCAAGATCCTGACCCGCTCGACCCTCTCCAGCAAGGAGACGGTGAAGTGGGAAGACGGCAACGAGTACCCCCTGGTCAAGGTCGAGGTCTCTTCGTCCTCGCATCCTTTTTATACGGGCCAGAACAAGGTCATGGATACCAGCGGCCGCATCGACAAGTTCAAACGTCGCTACAAGTAAGCGCAGCACACGTCTGTCTACAACGGCCGCCCTCGAGGCGGCCGTTTGCGTTTATGGCCGTGGCGAACATCGCTCGTCATTTCCGCCTTCGCGGGAATGACGAGCAAACATTGTCTTCGACCCAGCAGACTGCCGTGTTTACGCCCTCCCAGTCCGTGCGTTCGTTCTAAAACGGTTATGCGATAATTGCTGTGTCGCGGCACCGCCGTGGCTCCATCCACTACCGATCTGCCTCGTTGCGCCGACTGGTTTTCGAGGAGTTGGTTTTTCGGCGAGCGTTGGTCTTCGAGGAGTGCGTCAGTGTCCGATTTGCCCGCGACCAATTTGAAGGAAGTCACACTCACCGCCGGCGACAAGTCGGTGACGCTGCCGGTGCACACCGGCACGCTCGGCAACCCGTGCATCGACATCGCCACGCTGCCGAAGGAAACCGGCTGCTTCACCTACGACTCCGGCTTCACCG
>JBBJNO010000193.1:0-3309 GCA_037720875.1 Luteimonas sp.
CGGCGCCGAATCGGGCATGGGGACCGGCAAGCGGGTATCGGGGGCGGTTTCGGTCGAAGGCTGGGTAGTCTTTCGGTCATGCCTTGGCGATCCACTTCGGAACTGCATGGAACCCTCTTGACGATCGGTAAACGCATGGGCATGGGTTCCCGCCTGCGCGGGAATGACGGCTAGAGGCATGCTGAAGTTGTCAGCTGCCGGCTGACGGCGTCATCCGGGTGAGTTGACAATGATTCTCATTCGTGGCGGAATGTCGGTCGGGACAAGAGGCTCCCGCAGCTTCCGGACAACTCCAGCGTGTACGTCTGTATCTGCAACGGCGTGACCCAGAACGACATCCGCCAGGCGGCGGCCGCGGGCTGCCGGAGCGTGCCGGAACTGACCATGCGCACCGGGTGCGGTGCCACCTGCGGGACGTGCCTGGACAGCGCGGCACAGGTGTTGCGCGAAGCGCAGCAGGATGCGGTGGTGCGGATTGAGCTGCAGCTGCTGTCCAACGCGGCCTAGCAGGCGTATTGCATCGAGGCAGGCGGCTTGTTGACCGAGAGCAGTGGTCTATAACCACCTACGGTTTTTGGCGATGACGTGCAGGTCTTGCCTGAAGCATCGCGACAACACTTGGTATTGATCCAGGTTGGTATTGAGCCAGGTTGGTATTGAGCCAGGGCGAAATGCGCGTGATTCGCGTTTCGCCATGTGCGTGCTCGCGGCGCTAGAGTCGCACCAACAAATGGATCGGAGCGCGGCAATGAAAGGCGATGCCAAGGTGATCGAGCACCTCAACAAGGCGCTCTACAACGAACTGACCGCGATCAACCAGTATTTCCTGCACGCCAAGATGCTCAAGAACTGGGGCTTGAAGGAGTTGGCCGACCACGAGTACCACGAGTCGATCGACGAGATGAAGCACGCCGACAAGCTGGCCGAGCGCATCCTGTTCCTGGAGGGGCTGCCGAATTTCCAGGCATTGGGCAAGCTGCGCATCGGCGAGAATCCGCGCGAACTGCTGGAGTGCGATCTGGCGCTGGAGCTGGAGGCGCTGCCGACGCTGAAGAATGCCATCGTCGATTGCGAAACCGTCAACGACTACGTCAGCCGCCAGTTGTTCGCCGACATCCTCGCATCCGAGGAAGAACACATCGACTGGATCGAAACCCAGCTCGACCTCATCCACCGCATCGGCGAACAGAATTACCTGCAGAGCAAGATGGAAGAGTGAGCGTCAGGCGATGTGCGCGGCCGATGCCGATTGCATGCGTGCGATCAGCAACGGACGCACCCGCTCGAACTCCGCGACGACCACAGCCACGGCCGCTGCAGGCCGCTCCAGGGTTTCCTGGCGTGCTTCCAGCTCGATGCGCTTGGCGGCCTCCGACAGCGCTTCGGCGCCGAGATTGGCGCTTGACGACTTGAGGCTGTGCGCGAGCTCGCGCAGTAGCGGGAGATCCGGCACCTCGGCAGCGGTCTTGAGTTGCGCGATCAGGCGCGGGGTGTTGTCGAGGTAGGTCGCGATGATGTGGCCGATGCCGGGGCCGATCACCGCCTCCAGCTCATCGAGCGTTGCCGTGTTGATCATGATGTGTGCCGGCTCCTTTGCGCTGTGCTTGCCCCGCTGCGGTTCGACCGGCGATTGGCGCTCGGCAACGACGGCATCGGGATAACGTTCCGACAACCAGCGCGACAGGCAATCATCGAGTTGCGACCGCGTGACCGGCTTGGCGAGGTAATCGTCCATGCCGGCATCGAGGCATTTCTGCCGGTCGCCCGCCATCGCATTGGCCGTCATCGCCACAATGGGCACCCGCTGCGTGCGGTGTGCAGCCGCTTCCATCTCGCGCCAACGCCGTGTGGCGCTGTAACCGTCCAGGACCGGCATCTGACAGTCCATCAGCACCAGGTCGTAGTGCGTCTGCGACATTTTCTGTAGCGCGATCTCGCCGTTGACCGCGGTGTCACATCCCAGGCCGATGACTTTCAGCAGTTCCTGCGCCACCAGCAGGTTGACCGGGTTGTCCTCCACCAGCAGCAACCGGCCCTGCCATCGGCGTTGGCGGCCCGCAGGAGCTTCGTCGCGACGGCCGATCAACGGTATGTCGCCGATGGGCCTGGGTATTGCCGTAGCCGATCCGACCAGCGTCACGCGCAGCTCGTTGTCTGCGACGTGGCGCGGCAGGAACGAGACATCGGGATGTCGCAGTTCGGCGGGGATGTCGTCGTCGCCAAACAGGCAGACCAGTCGGACCTGTCCGTACAGGGCATGCCGCTCCAGGTTGCGGCGCAAAGCGACCGCGGTGCCGCGCATGCCGGCCAGATCGGCGAGCACGATCGAATACTGCCAAGGCGTCCCCTGTGCCGCGGCGGTGCGCAATCGTTCAAGTGCTTCGTGCACCGTGTCCACGGCCGTGACGCGCAGCCCCCAATTGGGCAATGCCATCGTCAAGCGGCGGCGCAGCTGTTCGTCGAGGGTCAACAGCAACAGGCGCGTGCCGGCTTGATCGCCGGGACCCGCGGCGAGATCGCCCTGCACCTTGGTCAACGGGATTTCGAAATGGAACGTGGCGCCCTTGCCAGCCACCGAGTGCACGCCGATGCGCCCACCCATCAGGTCAACGATGCGCTTGCAGATCGCAAGCCCCAGGCCGGTGCCGCCGTAGAGCCGGGTGGTGGAGGCGTCGGCCTGCGCAAAGGCGGTGAACAGCTGGCTTTGCGCCATCTCGCTGATGCCGATGCCGGTGTCGCGGATCTCGAACCGCAGCAAGTGCTGGCTGGCGTTTTCGCCGAGTCGTTTGACCAGCACGGTCACGCCGCCCTTCTCGGTGAACTTGACCGCGTTGCCGATCAGGTTGCCCAGCACCTGCCGCAGCCGCACCGGATCGCCGCGCACCGGCAACCGCACTGCGGGATCCAGTTCCAGATGCAGCCGCAGCCCCTTGATGTCGGCGGGTTGGCGCATCCACTGCGTGACGTCCTCGAGCAGCTCGCGCAGGTTGAACACGTTGTTTTCGAGTTCGAGGCGATGCGCCTCGAGCTTGGAATAATCGAGGATGTCGTCGACGATCCGCAGCAGCTGTTGCGAGGAGGCATACGCGGTGCGGACCAGGTCTCGCTGGTTCTGCGGCAGCGACGACGACAGCAACAGGTCCAGCATCGGGATCACGCCATTGAGCGGCGTGCGGATCTCATGGCTCATGGTGGCCATGAACTCGTCCTTGGCCAACACCGCGGATTCGGCCACCAGCTTGGCCTGCTGCAACTGTTGTTCCAGTTCCTGGTGTCGGCGGATCTCGCGTTGCAACGCATCGACTTCGG
>JBBJNO010000193.1:3319-5159 GCA_037720875.1 Luteimonas sp.
CTTGCGCAGCGACAGCACGATGGCGATCACCGCAAACAGCGCCAGCAGCACCAGCACCAGCGCCGCCAGCCGCCACGTGGCCATGCCGGCCTGCTCCATGGCCAAGGCGATGGCCGCGCCAGCCGCCGCGCCCAGCGCCAGCCAGCGCGCGAAGACTGGTGATTGCCCGGCGGGCGCCACGGTTACAGCACCGCGCTTTGGAAATCGAACTCCAGGTCGTCGCTGGCGCCTTGCACCAGATTGCCCTGGATATAGTCGATGCCGCTCATCCAGAGGTTGGCGGCGGCCTGCGGCTCTTCGATCTGGGGGCCGATGACCTGCAACCCGAGCCGGTGTGCGCGGTCGATGATGCCGCGCATCTCGTCGCGCAAGGCCGGCACCGCATTGGCATCCGAATACCGCGACGACAAGCGCAGGTAACCCAAGGGCAGTTGCGCGATCAGGCTCTCCGCCTCCTCGCTGTGTTCGTACTGGCTCAGGCAGAACTGCACGCCGGCGGTCATCAGTCGCTGGCAGAACTGCAGCAGCGTGACGGTATGGATCAGCGCGTCGGAGAGGCGCAGGTCGATCACCAGCGACGTGCCCTCGATGTCGTGCGTGCGGATGGCGTCGAGCAGCCAGTCGGCGCTGGCGGGGCGCGACAGCGAGCGCGGCGACTGCGAGACGAACAAGCGGATCGGCCGGTGTTCGTCGCCACGCCGATGCAGGGTCGTGACCGCCTCCTGCAGCACCCAGTGGTCGAGCTCGTGCAACAACTCGGTGTCTTCCAGCGCAGGCAGGAACTTGGCCGCAGCCTGCAATTCGCCAGCATGAGTGCGCAGGCGCAACAGCGTCTGGTATTGCGCATCCTCGCCGCCGGCGACCGCGACGATGGGTTGGTACGCAAGCTCCAGGCGCTGCTCGGCCAGCGCCTCGCGCACCACGTCGCCGATCGCGAGGCTGCGCGCGGGCGTGATGCCCTGCACCGGCGCGTACATCGAGAATCCGGTCGAGCAATTGCGCGCAGCACGCAATGCCTTCTCGGTGGCATCGAGCGCGGCGCCGACATCGTTGAACGCATGGGTGAAATCGGTCACGCCGATCGTGGCGCGCAGCCTGACGGCTTGTTCCGGGGTGCCGAAGGCGCTGTCGGCCAATCCGTCGCGCAGGTGGCGCGCGAAGGTCTCGAGCTGGCTGCTTGCCAGCAACGGCGCAAGCACAAGGAACGCGCTGTCGTTGAGGCGCGCCACGGACGCGGCTTCGGCAAGCTCGACAAACCGGCGGCCGGCACCGGCCATGAACCCTTCGTAGGCCGCGTAGCCATAGTGTTCGCGCAGGCGCGCGGTGCCGGCGACCTCGACGAAGAACAAGGCGCCGGTGCGCGGAGATTGCCGCAAGCTGTCGGCGACCTGGTCGACCAGATAACTGCGCGGAAACATCCCGGTGTCGGCCGACGGTTCCGGCCAGTGCGCGCGTGACTGGCCAAGCTTGCGCGCACGCTGCACGCGGCTTTGCACGGCGGCGACCAGATGCCGCGGCCGGATCGGTTTGTTGAGGAAATCGTCGGCGCCGCCGGCAAGTACTTCAAATTGCCGGTCGGGATCCGGATCGCCGGTCAGGAACACGATCGGCGTGTGCAGAAATTCGTCGTGCGCGCGGATCTTCTCGGTGACGGCGATGCCATCGAGCCCCGGCATGTGCAGGTCCATCAGCACCAGGTCGGGACGGAACCGCTCCAGCGCATCGATCACGGCGATGGACTCACCGACGATCAACGTCTGCATGCCCATGCCTTGCAACACGCCCTCGGCGAACAGTGCCTGGCTGGGGTCGTCTTCCACGATCAGGATGCGGTACGGGC
>JBBJNO010000194.1:0-201 GCA_037720875.1 Luteimonas sp.
TGCGCGGCTTGCACGAGATCGTGGGCGGGCTGATGTATGCGGAAAATTTCTACATCGCGTTGTACGACCCCGATGCCGATACCCTGCGCTTCATCTATTTCGTCGACAGCGTCGAAACGGCATTGCCGCCCGTCGAAGCGCTGCCGCTGTCACGATTCGAGCGCGGCCTCACCTGGTACACCATCCATGACGGCAAGCCCT
>JBBJNO010000194.1:211-2355 GCA_037720875.1 Luteimonas sp.
CTGGCTGGACAGGCATCCGGCCCGATCACTTTCCGCGGCGTGAACAGCGTCGACTGGCTGGGCGTGCCGATGCTGCGCAATGGACGCGCCAAGGGCGCGGTGGTGGTGCAGAGTTACCTGCCCGGCGTCCACTTCACCGCCGCGGATCGTTCGCTCCTGGCTTTCGTGGCCGAGCACATCCTCACCGCACTCGAACGCAAGCGCACGAAGGAACAACTCGAACTGCGCGTGCAGCAACGCACGCGCGAACTGGCTGAGGTCAACGTCGGCCTGCGCGAGCAGATCGCCGAGCGCGAACGCGGCGAACGGCTGCAGGCGGCGTTGTACCGGATCGCGGCGTTGGCCAATTCTGACGACAGTTCGGAGCGTTTCTACCGGAACATCCATGCAGTGGTCGGTGAATTGCTGAATGCCGAAAACTTCTACATCGCGTTGCAATCCGAAGATGGCACGTCGCTCGAATTTCCGTATTGGGTGGATGCGCACAATCCACCGCCACCCGCGCGGCCGATGAAGCAAGGCCTCACCGAATACGTGATGCGCAGCGGCCGGCCGCAGCTGGTGGATCGATCGCGCGCGCAGCAACTGGTGGCGCAGGGCGAAATCGTCTCCAGCGTGGCGCTGCGCGACTCGCCGACGGATTGCTGGCTGGGCGCACCACTGATCAGCGAGGACTGCGTGCTCGGAGCCGTCGCGATCCAGAGCCACACGCCCGAGGTGGAGTACAGCGAGCGCGATGCCGAGCTGCTGACGTTCGTCTCCTATCAGATCGCCAGCAGCGTCCAGCGCCGCAACAATGCGCAGGCGCTGATCAAGCTCAACGACGAACTCGAACAGCGCGTGCAGGCGCGCACCGCCGAGTTGCGCGAACAGATCGCGGTACGCGAACGGGTCGAGTCGCAACTGCTGCACCAGGTGATGCACGACGCCCTCACCGGCCTGCCCAACCGAATCTACCTGCGCGACCGCATCGAACGCGCGCTGGCCTCGCTGCGCCGCGACCCGGACATGAAATTCGGTCTGCTGTACATCGACATCGATCGCTTCAAGCTGGTCAACGACAGCCTCGGTCATCTGGCCGGCGACGAAGTGCTCAAGGAAGTCGCGCGCCGTCTCGCATCGTGCGTGCGCGAGCCGGACGTGGTGTCGCGGCTGGCGGGGGACGAGTTCGCCATCCTGATCGAACACGCGGAAATTCCAGACACCGCGACCAAGGTGGCGCGTCGCATTCTGCAATCGATGGAGCACTCGATCGATGTCGAAGGACAATCGTTGCAGGCCGGCGTGAGCGTCGGCATCGCCATCGGCGACGCGCACTACCACAATGCGGACGAAGCGCTGCGCGATGCGGACACCGCGCTGTACCGCGCCAAGAGCGCGGGCCGTAACCGGTTCGTGATGTACGACGAAAGCCTCAACCAGGCGGCGATGAATGTCTTCGCGCTGGAACAGGATCTGCGGCGCGCGTTGACGCAGGACGAGTTCACGCCGTATTTCCAGCCGCTGGTGCGGCTGCGCGATGCCAGCGTGATTGGTTACGAGGCGTTGCTGCGCTGGCGCCATCCGCAGCGGGGCATGCTGGCACCTGGCGATTTTCTGCAGGTCGCCGAAGACAGCGGCCTGATCGAACCGATCGACTGGCGCATGTTCCAGCTCTCCATGGAAGCGGCGGGCGACCTGGTCCGCGAGGGCGGCTTCATCACCATTAACGTCTCGCCGCGTCTGTTCCAGAACGACGATCTCGACGGCCGCCTCCTGCAACTCACGCGCGACACGGGTTTCGATCCTGCGAAGCTGCGGATCGAAGTCACCGAGGGCACGCTGCTTGGCGATGCCGAAGCCGCGGCCAAGGTGCTGCAGCGCCTGCGCGATGCGTGCATCGAAACCGCGCTCGACGATTTCGGCACCGGCTACTCCTCCCTCGGCCAGGTGCACACCTTCCCGCTCAAGATGATCAAGATCGACCGTTCCTTCATCTCGCCGATCGGCGGAGGCAACACCTCGCGCAGCACGGCCGTGATCAGCGCGATCCTGGCGCTGTCGCATTCATTGGGACTGGAAGTGGTGGCCGAGGGCATCGAGACCGAGCAACAACGCGAGGCATTGGTGGGGATGGGATGCGTGTACGGGCAGGGGTATTTATT
>JBBJNO010000194.1:2365-5137 GCA_037720875.1 Luteimonas sp.
GGACGGCCGCAACCGGTCGGGCACTGGCTAGGATCGTGAGTGCCTTGGACTTTTGATTTGAAAGCCTTGCTGGTCATGCCCGCAAAAAAGTCTTACCGCCTACCTCACGATTCCCGCGACGCAAGCGCCTGCACTTTGCTCGTCATGTCCCGCGAAGGCGGGTACCCATGCTGGGATACCTTACAAAGAGAAATCCCGGTGATCTGACAATGCACAGGCATGGGTTCCCGCCTCCGCGGGAATGACGAGCACAACCAGCGCCACAACCCGCATCAACGCCGGGACACCGATGGATGCGCGACGCATCAATCCTTCGGCTTCGCACCCTCATCCGGATTGTCATACGTGTCGTGCGACTGGTCGCGCGGCGTCTCGCCCTGCTTGTACAGCTCACGCGCGCGGCTGTTGCTCGGCTCGGTATTTTCATCGACCTGCGGCGGCTTGCGGCCCGGCTGCGGCTGCACCGCGGCATTGCCCTTGGGATCCTCGCCGCGCTGGCGTTTTTCGTCGGCGACTTTCTTGTCGTGGCCGATATCCTGTTCGTCGGTCATTGCGCTGTCTCCTGGTGGGGCCGACACCATCGCGCAACGGTCGGGGACACACCGTGAAATCATGTCGAAGGTTGTGCCAACAGGCATCCACACACACATTTTCACGGAAACTGAACTTGCCCGCGCGAGCACCACGTTAGCCTGCACCCTCCCCTGTCGAGGTTGCTCCCATGGCGCAGCACGCCGCCGCCCCCTCCAGCATCATTCCCTACCTGCGCTATCGCGATGCGTAAGCCGGGCATCGCACAGAACGCACTTGAATTCGGTCCAGCGCCTGCGCCCATCGATGGCATCCGCGTCGGCATCGGCGGCTGGGTGTTCGTGCCGTGGCGCGACAACTTCTATCCGGCCGGCCTGGTGCAACGGCGCGAACTGGAATACGCCAGCCGCCATGTCACCGCCATCGAGATCAACGGCACCTACTACGGCGCGCAGAAACCCGCGACCTACGCCAAATGGCGCGACGAGACGCCGGACGGTTTCCTGTTTTCCGCCAAGGCGCCGAAACGCATCATGGCGTCGCGGGTGTTGGCCAACACCGGCGGGGCGGTCGATGATTTCCTCGGCGGTATGTCCGAACTCGGCGCGAAACTCGGCCCGGTGGTGTGGCAGTTCGAGCAGGGCCTGCGCATCGACCGCGACGATTTCGAAGCGTTTCTTGCCTTGCTCCCACAACGAATCGGCGACCGGCCGTTGCGGCACGTGCTGGACGTGCGCAACCCCGCCTTCATCGACGACACCTACCTCACCCTCGCCCGCCGCCACGGCATGGCGACGGTGTTCACCGATTCGCCCGACTACCCGTCCTTCGCCGATGTCACCACCGATTTCGTCTATGCCCGGCTGATGCGTTCGCGCGGCAAGATCGTGGCCGGATATGAGGGCGGAGAACTGGCCGCATGGGCACGACGCGCGCGGCGGTGGGCCGCAGGCAGCGATCCGGATGACCTGCCGCGCATCGGGCCCACGACACCTTCTTCCGCACCCCGCGACGTTTTCATCTTCTTCATCAGTGCCGCCAAGGAACGCAATCCTGCGGCGGCGATGGCGTTGATTGAGCAGTTGCAACGGCACTGACATGCGCGTGCTATTGGGGGAGAAGCGCTTGGCGCTTGTTGCAGAGCTTGACCACTGCGCTGTTGAAGAGCTTGACCACTGCGCTGTTGAAGAGCTTGACCAGCTGCGCTGCTTAAAAGCTTTCGCCTGCGGCGAGTGACTTTTCTTTGATGAGCCCAAAGAAAAGTAACCAAAAGAAAGGGCTTTCCCCGAGGTGGTGCACAGCCTAGCGATTCACTGCTACGTGGATTTTCCGACTCGGCATCCTGCCTCGGTCGGCAGACGTTGTATAAACGCCGGGCGTGCATCCATGCACGCCGCCCTCCGGGTTGTCAGCTTTGGCCAACACTCACTGATCGATAAGCTCAGGGTCTGCACATTCGATCACGACAGAAGCGATTGGAATGGCTCCTAAAGCCCGTTTTTCGACCGAGCCATGGATGGCGAGTCGAAAAATACCCTCAGCAATGAAACGGCTTTGACGCTCTGATCGGGGAAGGTGCTTTCTTTGGTTCTTTCTTTGCACCAGCAAAGAAAGTAACTCGCCAAAGGCGAAAGCTTTTAAACAGCGCAGCTGGTCAAGCTCTTCAGCAGCGCAGCTGGTCAAGCTTTCCAACAGCCCAACTGGTAAAGCGCTTCGATAGCACCGCGGAGCAGCAGCACAAACTACGGCGACAACAACCACTTCACCGATAATGCAACCATGCCGATGCCCCCCACCACGAAAGCGCAACTGCAGATCCATTTCTGCGTGGTGCTGTGGGGCTTCACCGCGATCCTCGGAAAACTCATCACCCTGCCCGCCCTGCCGCTGGTGTGGTGGCGCATGTTGATCGTCGTCGCCGCATTGGCGCTGGTCCCGCGCGTCTGGCGCGGACTACAGGCGATGCCGCACAAACTGATCTGGTCGTACTGCGGCATCGGCGTCCTGGTGGCGTTGCACTGGCTCACGTTCTACGGGTCGATCAAATTGTCGAACGCGTCCGTCGGCGCGACCTGCATCGCCTTGGCGACGGTGTTCACCGCACTTGTGGAGCCGTGGCTGGCGCGCACGCGGTTTTCCAGACGCGAGTTCGCACTGGGCATCGCGGTGCTGCCTGGCGTGGCGCTGGTGGTGGGCGACGTCCCGCACGGGATGCGGATCGGCATCGCCGTCGGCGCGATG
>JBBJNO010000195.1:0-5130 GCA_037720875.1 Luteimonas sp.
CGTGGAGGTACGCTTTGGCCACGAAGTGAAGGCGGTGCGCAAGCGCGGCGGGGGCTTCGAGGTCGAGGCGGAGGGCCCCGACGGCCGCATCGTGATTGAAACCGATCTGGCGATCCACAGCGGCGGGCGCGCGCCCGCGCTCGAAGCTCTGAACCTGGACGCGGCCGGCATCGCGCACGACCAGGGCCGGCTGACGCTCGATGCGACCTTCCGCAGCACGTCCAATCCTGCGGTGTACGCCGCTGGCGACGCCGCCGGTGGCCCTTTGCCGTTGACGCCGGTAGCCGCACTGGAGGCGCACGCGGTGGTCGACAACCTGCTCGGCAAGCAGGCCGCGACGGTGGACTACACCGGCATTCCGAGCGCGGTATTCACCCTGCCGCCGCTGGCGCGGGTGGGCCTGCTGGAGGCCGAGGCGCGTGCCCAGGGACTGCACTTTCGCGTCAAGCATGAAAGCGTACCCGGGTGGTTCACCGCGCGGCGCGTCAACGAGCCTTGCTACGGCTACAAAGTGCTGGTGGAAGAAGGCAGCGAGCGCATTCTTGGCGCGCATCTGGTTGGTCCCGACGCGGCCGAGGTGATCAACCTGTTCGGCTTCGCCATGCGCAACGGACTCACCACCGATGCGATCCGCCACGCCATCTTCACCTACCCCACCGCGGCGTCGGATATCGAATCCATGCTGCCGTGAAGACCCGGCCCCCGGTGAGGCCGTCACGGCCTCGCTGCGTGCCGAACATCAAGGTGATGGAACACACGCAAGCCAGCCGTGGGGCCCATGCGTTGCGGCGAGTTCGTACTCACCACGGGACACGGCAAAGCACGCGCCGAGCAGCTGCTGGTCGCCGGGCAAGGAAAGTTGCACCCGGTGAGCGCCCCATGTCGTCCCTTCAAGCTCTTGATGCGGGCGTGAGTGTGCTGGGCTTTTCCGTTTTGCGAGGCGGTCTTTGTAACAAATCGTGCTGCTCGTACGAATACTCCAGGAACCTCTAAAAACCCAACATCTCGGCTGTCATCCCCGCGAAGGCGGGAATGACGAGCACAAAAGCAATTCTTGGAAGGTCCCTCCAATAGAGGATCGTACGCTCGCTGACGACAGCGAATCCAAACACAAGGGAAGAATTTTCATGCTCACGGGAAAGACCGCACTGATTACCGGATCGACCAGCGGCATCGGGCTGGGCATCGCCGAATACTTCGCCAGCGCCGGTGTCCGCATTGTGCTCAACGGCATGGGCGATGCCGCCGAGATCGAGGCGACGCGGGCGCGCATCGCGGCCACGCATGGGGTCGAGGTCCGGTTCGAGGGCGCCGACATGCGCCGGCCCGAGGCCATCGAGGCGATGTTCCGTACGATCGTCGACGAGTTCGGCGGTGTCGACATCCTGGTCAACAACGCGGGCATCCAGCACGTGGCACCCATCGACGAGTTCCCGGTGGACAAGTGGGACGCCATCATCGCCATCAACCTGACGGCGGCTTTCCACACCATTCGCCACGCCCTGCCGGGCATGAGGCGGAACAAGTGGGGGCGCATCATCCAGATCGCCTCGGCGCATGCGCTGGTCGCTTCGCCATTCAAGTCGGCCTATGTCGCCGCCAAGCACGGCATCGCCGGGTTGACCAAGACGGTGGCGCTGGAGGTGGCGGAACAGGGGATCACGGTCAACGCGATCTGCCCCGGCTACGTGTGGACGCCGCTGGTGGAAAGACAGGTGCCGGAAACCGCCAAGGCGCGCGGCATCAGCGAGGCCGACGTGATCCAGGATGTGCTGCTGGCGGCGCAACCGACCAAGCAGTTCGTGACCATCGAGCAGGCCGCCGCCCTCGCCGGCTTCCTTGCCGGCGACTCGGCGGCATCGATCACCGGCGCGGTGATTCCGCTCGACGGCGGCTGGACCGCGCAATGAGCCGGGCGCAATCGGCTTGAACGCGCATGACATCCTCCAGTTGCCGTCCATGCCGGCAGCCTCGCCCTCGTATCCACGCGGCCCCTATCGGTTCCTCGACCGCGAATACCTGATCGTCACCTACCAGTCCGATCCGGACGCGATCCGCGCGGCGCTGCCCGAGCCACTGGAACCCGATGGCAGCAACACGGTGCTGTACGAATTCATCCGCATGCCCGATTCGGCGGGATTTGGCAGCTACGCCGAATCGGGGGTGGTGATTCCGGCCTTGTATCACGGCGAACATGTGAACTTCACTGCGCAGATGTATCTCGACAACGAGCCGCCGATTGCCGGTGGCCGTGAAATATGGGGCTTCCCCAAGAAGCACGGCCAACCCAGACTCGCCGTGGTGCACGACACCTTGACCGGCACGCTCGACTATGCCGGCGTCCAGGTTGCCGTCGGCACCATGGGCTACAAGCATCAGCACCTGCTCTACGACGTCGCCGGCAAGAAACAGTGTTCGTCGGGGTCCATCATCGAGAAGATGAGCAAGACCCAGGTCAATCTCAAGCTCATCCCCGGCGTCGACGGTACCCCGGCGATCGCCCAGCTGGTGGCCTACAACCTGACCGACATCACCGTGAAAGGTGCCTGGTCAGGCCCTGCCCGTCTGCACCTGGTGCCTCACGTCAATGCCCCGGTGGCCGATCTGCCGGTGCGCAAGACCCTCGGCGGACTGCATTTCATCGCCGATCTGACGCTGCCCTACGGGCGCGTGCTGCATGACTATCTTGCCGAGTCGCCGGCGCCATCCCGAGGAGACTGACCCATGAGCCATCCCCACGCCACAACGGCGGTGCAGACGCCCACATCCGGCAGAAAGACCGGGGCGCCCAGGCTGCCCGGCCAGATCGTGCTGGTCATGCAAGGGGGCGGCGCGCTGGGCGCCTTTCAGGCCGGCGTCTATGAAGCCATGCACGAGGCAGGCATCGAGCCGGACTGGGTAGTGGGAACGTCGATCGGCGCCATCAACGGCGCCATCATCGCCGGCAACGCCCCGGAGAACCGCGTTGCGCGCCTGAAGGCATTCTGGGATCTCGTCGCCAGCGGTGCTTCGTCCGCCGCGCACTGGAACGCCTTCGGCCTCGGCAACCAGATGCACAACCTGGGCACGGTATTGCAGGGCGTCCCCGGTTTCTTCAAGCCGAACCCGTACGCATGGCTCGGCAGCGACGCCCGGCTTGGCGTGACTGGCGCCAGCTACTACAGCACCGCGCCGCTGCAGCGCACGCTCGCCGGGCTGGTCGATGTGTCCCACCTGGGCAAAGGCGCGACAAGGCTGACGCTGGGCGCGGTCAATGTGCGCTCCGGTCGCATGCGCTACTTCGACAGCCATGATCAGGCGCTCGGCATCGATCACGTCATGGCCTCGGGAGCGCTGCCGCCCGCATTCCCGCCCGTGATGATCGACGACGAACCGTACTGGGATGGCGGCGTCTATTCCAATACACCGATCGAAGTTGTCATGGACGACAATCCGCGCCGCGATTCGGTGATCTTCGCGACCCGGCTGTGGCAGCAGGAGGACGAGGCGCCGCAGTCGATCGGGCGGGTGATGAGTCGCCTAAAGGACATCCAGTTTGCCAGCCGCGCCGAAAGCCACACCGCGCGCCAGCAACAGATCCACCATTTGCGCCACGTGGTGCGCGAACTCGGCCGCCGGTTGCCGGAAGATGTACGCGCCCAGCCCGACGTCAAGGAACTGCTCGGCTGGGGCTGCGGAACCGTGATGCACGTGCTGACTTTGCGGGCGCCGGCACTGGACGGCGAGGACCGCACCAAGGACATCGACTTCACCGCGGCCGGCATCGCGGCGCGCTGGCAGGCGGGACGCGCGTTTGCGCGCCGCATGATCGCAGCCGCGCCATGGGATCAAGACGTCGATCCGATTGCCGGAATCGTGGTGCACGACTGAGCGCCGGGCGGACCGCGTGACGGCCGCGCCGTCGTGCCCCAAAAACAGGCCAAAAACAGGGGTCAGAATAATTACGTGAACTTAACTACCTCCGTCCCCGGCCCACGGGACGACGCCATAACCCTCCGCTATCGGCCGGATATCAGCAAAACCGGAGGTGAAGCTGAAAAGTGCGCCGATGATGTGGGGGGTTCAGCGCTCAGCATCGACATCCATCGGCAAAAAATGCCGGCGCGGATTGCAGCAAACGTGATGTGGACACTTGGACAGGACAGACGCTTAAGAAACTACTGAAGACTCTTTATTTTCGCTGATATCTCTCCCGCCTGCCTCAGGATCTCGCCATCTATGACCCCCCAATGATCCATCCCGCGGGTTATCGATAGGTATTGCGGCTTGCTCCTCACATCAACATCATTAATCAGGTCCTCTCTGAGCAACTCAAAGAATCGCAAGATGACGATTCTGCCCGGTTCTGTCCAGCCGTTCGCCAACTCAAGGCCACCCAGCGGCCGGGATAGTTGCCGAATCGCGTCATCAACCCTCTTTACTATTTCACCTCTTGAACTCATCTGACAGGCACTCCCACGCCAATAAAAAATGCATTTCGATCGATGACCAGGGTCTGGATTGTGCCCGGCACCGCCCTTAATTGGGAATAAGGTGTCAGGGACGTTTTGCAACAAAATTGATCGCATTTTTTGATAAGGAACTCGCATTATGAATCTTTTTATTCGCTTATTCTGGGTTTTGCTTTCATCTTACTGGAAGCCTAGGATGCCTATTTCTGCACTCAGTAACGTACTCCATCTGCGTGTGCTGCTGAATGATCTGGATATTAAATAATGGCCGCTTTTTGACCATTTGCGACTTAAATCGTGTTGATCTCTTCATCCGCACTGGCTTACTGAAATTGATGATGCAAAAAAAATGATCGCCCATCATCAGCCAGCACACGATGGATTACAAAAAATCCTTATCGCCGTTTCAAAAATATCAAGTAAGCATGACCATTGCCCATTGGGACGAAAAATATTTTTATGCAACCCACACCTTCAAGGTTCGCGATAAAATCGTCGCTGAAGGAACCTCAAAGGCCGTGATTTTAGGTAAGGATGGCGTCGTCGCGCCGGAACATGTTGTCAATGAGGTGCAGCAGCAACAGTAATGATGATGATCGTCCAAATTGTCCCTGACACCATTTCTCCAGCAACTGATCTCGTGTCAGCAAGCGCCGTGGTCGTTCAACGAAGGTCAGCA
>JBBJNO010000196.1:0-5091 GCA_037720875.1 Luteimonas sp.
CGGTGGCTGCGCATACCAACGCACCAGCGCGTCGAGCACGCGCAATGCGCCGCGTGGGCCGGCAGCGGGTGGCACGGGCGGTTCCTTCACGCTGCCGCGCAATGCCGCGACACGGTCGCCGTCGCGGATCGCAGCCCAGGCAGTCACTGCGCCGGCGCGCGCGGCCTGCACCGACTTGAAACGCACGCGCGTGCCGAAATACAGCGGCTTGGCGGTATCGGCGACGATCAGTGTCAGGCGTTCGCGCTCGGCCTGGAACAATTTGGTGTGCGGCTTGCCGCTGCGCGCGGTCAGCCGCCAGTCGATGTGGCGCGCGTCGTCGCCGATCGCATACTCGCGCGACTCGGCGTATTCCATGCCGCGTCCGCGCATCGGCGACAGCGCGTGCCCGCTGACGCCATGGCGGCCGCGATTGGGCGGACGCCGGCCTTGCACCGCGCCGCGCAGGGCGACGAGTTCGGCGAGTGTCGGCACGATGCCGTCATGGCTCATGCGTAAGGCCCTGCTGCGAGGACTGTCAACGCAGCGCGTGGCGAGGCTCTCCAAAAAGACCGTTCGTCAAAAACCTGGGCGGTTGTCCGTGAAGGACGCGAAAGACGCCAAGGAATGCTTTCGATCGCTTTTTTTTCTTCGCGTTTTTTGCGTCCTTTGCGGACGATGGCTTTGGTGTTCATGGCGATCGCTCAGGGCAGCGGCACCTTGTCCAGCAACGTCGCCACCAATCGTTCACCATCCCAGCCTTCGGCGGTGGCTTCATAGCTGGGCAGGACGCGATGGCGCAGCACGTCGGGCGCGATCGCGCGCACGTCATCGGGCGTGACGAAATCGCGCCCCGCCAGCCACGCACGCGCACGCGCGCAGCGCTCCAACGCAATCGAGCCGCGCGGACTCGCACCCCACGCGATCCTGCGGGCCAGGTCGGCGTCGTAACGGCTGGCATCGCGCGAGGCCAGCACCAGTTCGATCAGATAGCGTTCCAGCTGCGGCGCGACGTGTAAATCGAGCACGGCGGCGCGTGCGGCGAAGACATCTTCGATCGGCATCTTGGTGATCGTGGCGGCCGTGATCTGCAGGTTCTCGCGCGCACGCTCGCGCGCCAAGCGAAGAATTTCCGTTTCGGCCGCCGCTTCGGGATAACCGATGCGCACGTACATCAGGAAGCGGTCGAGTTGCGCTTCAGGCAACGGGAACGTGCCTTCCTGCTCGATCGGATTTTGGGTCGCCATCACCAGGAACAAGGCTGGCAACGGATAGGTCTGTCGGCCGACAGTGACCTGCCGCTCGCCCATCGCTTCCAGCAGCGCCGATTGCACCTTCGCCGGCGCGCGATTGATCTCATCAGCCAGCAGCACTGGATGAAAAATGGGACCCGGCTGGAACTCGAAGCGCCCATCCTGCGGACGCCACACTTCCGTTCCCGTCAGATCCGCCGGCAACAGGTCAGGGGTGAACTGCACGCGGGCGAAGTCCGCATCGAGGCGGGCTGCGAGCGCGCGGATGGCCGTCGTCTTGGCCAGGCCCGGGGCGCCCTCGACCAGAAGATGGCCGTCGGCCAGCAGCGCGATCAGTAAGCGCTCCACCAGCGCGGCTTGGCCCACGATGGTTTGAGACAGCGATTCGCGCAGCGCGCAGAAGGCGTCGTGGAGGCGAGTTACGTCGTCGCTTCGGCTGTCCATCATGTGTTAGCAGTCCAGCGGGTGTCGGGCGAAGTTTGACCGATCCTCGGCGCGATGGTTCGGTGGGGCTTCAATCCCGTTCAGCCGTCTTGCGATGCTCGAGTCAAAAAAAACGGAGCCTTGAAGGCTCCGTTTTTTTTCGTCCAGGAAATTCACTCAGTTGCGTTGCGCGACCGGCAGCACCTTCGGCGTCACGAAGATCAGCAGCTCGGCCTTGTCCTTGGACCGCCCCTTGCGCTTGAACAGGTTGCCGATCACCGGCAGATCCGCCAGGAACGGCACCTTGGACAGGTCGCTGCGATCGCGGAACTCATAGACGCCACCGATCACCACGGTCTGTCCGTCATCGATCAGCACCGCAGTATTGACTTCGCGCTTGTTGATGCGCGGCACCTGGCCGACGCCGGTATTGACGAAGCCGATGACCTCGTCCTTCTTGACGTTCATCGCAAGGAAAACGCGGCCGTCGTTGGTGATGGTGGGCGTGACCTTGAGCTCCAGAAGCACGTCCTTGAATTGAACTTGCGGCACCTGCACGCCACCGCCGGCGCCTGCGCCGGTGAGGGTCAGGTAGCCAACCTCCTCACCTTGCCGAATCACCGCTTCCTTCTGGTTGCTGGTGACGATGCGCGGATTGGAAATGACTTCGCCGCGGCCCTCGGTCTGCAACGCGGACAACTCGATATCGAGGGCGTAGCCGGCATTCAAGATCGACAGCGCCAAGGAACCAGCCCCAGCAAGGGTGGATGGCAGATTGACATTCAGACCACGTGTGATCGTACCCAGAACCGACGGATTCGGCGCCGGAACAGCTTGGTTTGCATTGGCCGCGCTATTCAGCGAACTTTGTGTCGCGATATTGTTCGCGACTGTGCTGTTATAGGACACATTATTCTTGCTGCCGGTGATCCCAAACTTGGCGCCAAGTTCCCGCGCAAAACTCTCGTTCGCGATGACGATGCGCGCCTCGATGATGACCTGATCCACCGGCTTGTCGAGCAACGCCACCAGACGGCGGATCTCGGCCACTTTTGCCGGGATGTCGATCACCAGCAGCGTATTGGTGCGCCGGTCGAAGCTGATGCTACCGCGCGGCGACAGAAAACCGCGAGCTTGCTGCCCGCCAGCACCACCCGCGCCACCGCCCCCACCCGTTCCGCTCTTGCTTTCCTCGGTCAGCAACTTGGCAATATCTTCAGCGTTGCCATAGTTGATTGGAATGTATTCGGTGATCATCTCCGCGCGGTTCTCGATGGCGATGCGGGCGTCCTGTATGTCCTGCTCGTACTTGGCGATTTCCGCTTGCGGCGCGACCCAGACCACGTTGCCATCGCGGCGCTTGTCGAGTCCGCGCGCGCGCAACACGATATCCAGCGCCTGGTCCCATGGCACGTTCACCAGCCGCAAGGTGACATTGCCCTGAACCGTGTCGGAAGCCACGATGTTGAGGTTGGACTCCTCGGCGATCAGTTGCAGCACGGTGCGCACCGGCACGTCCTGGAAGTTGAAATTTATCGGTTTGCCGCGGTGAGCGCGGACCGGCGCAGCCTGGCCAGCCGCAATCGCCGACTGGACGCCGCCACGCGCGACCGCGGTGTTGGCACGCGGCACGATCTCGACGATGTAGTCGCGGCCGGTTTGATATGCGAGTGTTTCGAACGCGCCGGTCGTGCTCAACACCAGCCGCGTGCCCGCACCGTTGCCGGTGGCATCAATGCGTTGCACGGGCGTGGCGAAATCCGTCACATTCAGGGGTTTCTGCAACGAGGCGGGGATCTGCGCATTGCCAACCTCGATCACCACGTTCGAGCCCTCGTTGCGGAGATCGGGCATGGCGCCATCGCCGCTGAAGCGGATCATCAGGCGTCCGGAACCGCCCTCGCCCCGCTTGAAGTCGATGTTGGACACGGTGACGGCGGAAGGCGCCCGCTTGGCCGGATCGGTGGCGTAGGCACCTGTCGATTGCGCGACCACAGGCAGCAACGAGATCACCCCCGAGCCGCTGGCCCCCGAGCCGCTGGCCCCCGAGCCGCTGGCCCCCGAGCCGCTGGCCTGGACACTGGCCACCGCCGCGAACAGCCCGCAAGCAAGGCCCGCAACGGCGGCAAGCCGTGATTTAGGACGTCGCGCAATGTGCCGACGGTCAGCATTGAACAAGCTCATTAGCGTTCCCCTACTCATTGATTTTCCAGCGCCACGGTGGCCGGCCGCTCCAGCCAGCCCCCCGCACCGTCCGGCACCAGTTCGACGATCTCGATTCGATCTTCGTAAACCCCGGTCACGCGGCCGTCGCTTTGTCCCACGTACGCGCCTGGCCGAACCCGATGTGTGACCTTGTCCGGCGTCATTACCAGTCCCACCAGCGCGCGACCACTGCCCAGCGTCCCCACCATATCCAGGCTATCCAGCGGGAAAAGCTCCAGCGGCTGCCGGCGCCGATCCGAATCGGGCCGCGGGCCACTGCCACCGCTGTCAGTGGTGAATGCATCGCTGAAGGGATCACGCAGGCTCTGGGCGGCGTATTCGAAGGTCTCGAATTGCTGCATCAGCGGAATGACCTCGAGCGGCGGCGCAGGACGGCTTTTGACGTCGGCCACCCATTTCTCGAGATTCGGTGCTTCGCCAGGCGTACTGGTGATGCCTCGGCCACAACCACTGACCAGCAGGATGACCGTGAAAGCGGTGGCGCACTTGGGCAGCCACTGGAACCGGTTTGAAGGCTGGCGCATCAAAGGCTGGCGCATCACTTGCCTCCCGCTGCAGGCGCAGGTGTCGCCGCGGGTGGCGTCGTACCCGCAGGCGTTACGGCTGGCGTATCGCTTTCATCCAGGTAGCGGTAGGTCTTGACTGTGCCTTTCAGCTCCAGGCTGCTGTCGGGCGTGATCGGCGCGGCCTTGTCCTTGGGTTCCAGCGAAATGTCATGCATCGTCATGATCACCACGCGCGGCAACGAGGCGACGCCGCTGACGAATGCGCCAAATTGATGGTAGGTACCGACCATGGCCAACTCGATTGGCTTCTCCGCATAAAACTCCTGCGGTGTCTCCGGGCCGGGTTGGAACAATTCGTTCTGGATGCCTGTGGCGAGCGCGGTTTGCGAAATATCGACGATCAGGTCAGGCATCTCGGTCTTGCTGGGAAGTTGCCGCAACATCTGCTGCAAGGCCTGCTCCATTTGCGCCAATTGGAGCTTCAGCGGCTCCAGATTCGCAGCCTGCCCCTGCTTTTCCTCGAATGTGGTGCGCAAAGCGGTTTCCTGCCTTTCGAGCCCGGCCAGTTCTTCGCGCTTGTCGCGCACAAAGAACCAGTAGGCAAGAAACACGATCAGCAGCGCCACGATCGCGCAGAAGGCCATCTTGGCCTGCTGGGGCCAGGAGCCCATATTGTTGAAATCCAGTTCCTTCAGCGAAATCTT
>JBBJNO010000197.1:0-5090 GCA_037720875.1 Luteimonas sp.
GATGCTGGCAACCGTTGCAGGCGAGTGACCAGACGATTCCGCAGGCTGGGCCACGTGGTTCGGCGGGGCCGCCATTTCGGCGCCATCGCCCGGCCATTCCAGCACCAGCACACGACCGTTGGCGGAGGGCTCCAAGCGCGGCTTGAGCGCCGTCACAGGCGCGGCCAGGTCGAACACGATCCGGGTCACGCCCGGTGATGGCTGTCCGGTGCGAACCGACTTGATGACGCCGGTTGCGGCTGGCAACCGGAATTGCTTGCCAAGGTCGACGCCGGGCAGATCGACCACCAGCCGATCCGGGCCGCTGAGGCTGATCAAGGTGTACTCGGAGTCACTCTCTAACGCCAGCTCGGCGCGGGTGCCGGTGGCGCCTGTATCAAGTTGCAAGCCCTTGATTTCATTGGCTTGAGCCAGATTCCAGCCCAGCGCAGCGATGAGGGCTGCCCCCAGCACGACTTGTTGCAACGTGATCCCCTTGACTCGCATGGCCGGATTCAAACACCAACCTGTGCCGATTGCAACATCTTTTCCTTTATAAATCCGGCACCTGTATCAACTTCCTGTGGGCTGTACGCAAGAACTCATCGCAAGCATCTATTCCTGAACAATCGCTTTACACCATTCCCATCCGGCGTCCGAGGACGCGGTCAATGTTGCGTGTCTGCCCTCGCCCTCCAGCCTCAATCCGATGGTCAGATCCGCTGCCGGCAGCAGCGTCCCGCCGCGCTCCGGCCACTCGACCAGCCACAGCGCTGCGTCCGTCCCATCCAGCCCGAGAAACTCCAGCTCGCCCGCGTCGCCGATGCGATACAGATCCAGATGCAACGCCTCGCCACCATCGACGAGGGGGTAGCGTTCGACCAGTGTGTAGGTTGGGCTGCGGATCGCGCCGGTCACGCCCAGCGCACGCAACATCGCGCGTGCGAGCGTTGACTTGCCCGCGCCGAGGTCGCCTTGCAGGTGCACCACGGCGCGCGCGGGACGTGTTGCCGCCAACGCACGGCCGAGGGCTTCGGTCGCATCGTTGTCGGGCAGGACGTATTCGATGTCAACGCTGTTCATTGCGATTGCGATTGCACGCGCTTTGGATTGGCAAGCGTACGCAGGTGCGGAAACAGGTCGGACGCGATCATTCCGCGCTCACCGCCTGCGTCGGCCGCTGCATCACCTGCAAGCGCATGCAGTAGCGCACCGCAACACGCCGCATCGAAGCCGGGCAGGCCTTGCGCGCGCAACGCCGCAATCACGCCGGTCAACACATCGCCCATGCCGCCGGACGCCATGCCGGGATTGCCTGCAGCGACCACGCAAGGGGTTTGGTTGGGCGACGCGATGATCGTGCCCGCGCCTTTCAGCACCACCGCGCAGCCGTATTTTTTTGCGAGGGACGCCGCGGCTGCGTAACGATCGCCCTGGATGATGTCGGTGGACACTCCAAGCAGGCGCGCGGCCTCGCCTGGATGTGGCGTAAGGACCGCGTCGGCCAGCAAGCGCGGCGATTCGGCGAACAGGTTCAGTGCATCCGCGTCGATCACCAGCGGTTTACCGGCGACAAGAGTGCTTGAAAACAGCGTCCTGCTCCATGCCCCACGCCCAAGCCCAGGACCAATCGCGATCACGCTCGCCGCATCGAAGCCTGCCTTCAAATCGGTCTTGGAATCGATGCCACGCACCATTGCTTCTGCACGACGCGACGATATCGCCACGATATTCGATGGCCGCGTGGCCACGCTGACCAGCCCGGCGCCGGTGCGCAACGCAGCCTCCACGCAGAGCGCGATGGCGCCGCCCATCCCATCGTCGCCGCCGATGCAAAGGACATGGCCATGGTTGCCTTTGTGCGAGTTGCGCGGCCGCGGTCGCAGGTAATTGCCAAGATCGTCCGCGCCTATGCGTTTCGCCGTGGCTTCCACGCCATCGAACACCGTGCCTGGAATATCCAACGTGGCGATGTCGAGATCGCCGACATGACCCAGCGCATCGTCGGTCAGCAATCCACGATGCGCCGCGATGAATTGCAAGGTGCGGTCAGCCTCCACCGCAACATCGTCGGCGTGCCCGCTGTCGCTGTCGATGCCGCTGGGCACATCCAGGGAAAACACCGGCGCCTGGTGACGATTGATCGCATCGATCAGCGCGGCTGTGTCGGCATTCGGCGCGCGCGCCAGGCCAGTGCCGAAGAGTGCATCGACGATCAAGTCGACCTCGGGAAGCAGCGTCGTGGACGACTCGATGCGGCCGCCGCTTGCCTCGTATTCACCGCACGCCCGCTGCGCCAATCCACCGTATGGCGTGCGCCCAGCCAGACGGACGATGCGCACATCACGACCTGATTCCTGCGCGTGGCGCGCCAGCACATAACCATCGCCGCCATTGTTGCCAGGCCCGCAGACCACTGCGATCTTCTGCGCTTGCGGCCAGTGTTCCAGCAGATACTGCCATGCCGCCTGGCCTGCCCGACGCATCAACTCGAATGCATCGCCGCCAAGTGCCGCGGTCGCCCGCGCCTCAAGGGCGCGCAACGCGGTCTTGTCGTAAAGAGTGTTGTCGTGCAGCAGGCAAGCCTTGGTCATCGCCTGATTCTATACTTTGCGCATTGTGCGAACACCGGCCCTTCCACCCATCGAAACGGGCATCCATTCGGATCAGCCGCCTGACCATGCGCAACTCGCACGGCGCATCAAGCGGCTTTCGCGTGAGCTGGGATTCCAGCGTTGCGGCATCAGCGACATCACACTCGGCGAGGACGAGGCCCACCTGCGCGACTGGCTGGCGCAGGGGTTGTACGGCTCGATGGACTGGATGGCGCGGCATGGCGACAAGCGCTCGCGCCCGGATGAACTGATTCCCGGCACGTTGCGGGTGATTTCGGTCGGGCTCGATTACGGCCAGGATGGCGATGCGGCCTGGGAGACGATCGCCGACGGCGAGCGCGCTTACGTTGCGCGCTATGCACTGGGTCGCGATTACCACAAGCTGATGCGGCAACGCCTGCAGCAACTGGCGGACCGGATCAAAGAGGAAGTCGGCCCGTTCGGGCATCGCGTGTTCGTCGATTCCGCGCCGGTGCTGGAACGCGCGCTTGCGCGCAACGCTGGCCTGGGCTGGATTGGCAAGCACACCTGCCTGATCGACAAGGACGGCGGTTCGTGGTTTTTCCTCGGCGAGATCTACGTCGACCTGCCGCTGCCGATCGATGCGCCCGCGACCGAGCATTGCGGCACCTGCATGCGCTGCATCGACATCTGCCCGACGCAGGCGATCACCGCGCCGCACCGGCTCGACGCGCGGCGCTGCATCTCCTACCTGACCATCGAGCACGAAGGTTCGATCGACGAGGAACTACGGCCGCTGATCGGCAACCGCATCTTCGGCTGCGACGATTGCCAACTGGTGTGCCCGTGGAACAAGTTCGCCAAACGCACCGATGAACCGGATTTTCGCGCGCGCAACCACCTGGACCGCGCCACGTTGGCGGAGTTGTTTGCCTGGACCGAGCAGGAATTCCTTACCCGCACCGAAGGCTCGGCGATCCGTCGCAGCGGTTACGGGCGCTGGCTGCGCAATATCGCCGTGGCGCTGGGCAATGCGCCGACGACGCCTGATGTGCTGGCCGCGCTCCAATCGCGGCGTGAGGAGCCGGACAGCGTGGTGCGCGAACACATCGCATGGGCCTTGGCACGGCATTCGTAGGTGCGAATTTATTCGCACGCTTTTTTCGCTTGATTTCAGAGCGTGCGAATAAATTCGCACCTACGAACGGCGGGAGCGAATCTCTTCCAGCAATGATCGCGTCACGGGGTCGGCTTGTGCCGGGATCGACTGGTTGGTGTGGGTCAGGCGGTTCTGTCGATCCACGTAGACCAGCGTCGGCTTGAACTTGGCCGCCTCGGCTTCATCGCAGGCGCCGTACGCACAGATGATCACCAGGTCGCCGGGCTGCGCCTTATGCGCGGCCGCGCCGTTGACCGAGATGATGCCGCTGCCCTCTTCGCCGCGAATGGCGTAGGTCGCGAAGCGCTCGCCATTGTTGACGTTATAGATTTCCACGCGCTCGTACTCGCGGATGCCGGCAATGTCGAGCAGGCGCGCGTCGATGGCGCACGAACCTTCGTAGTGCAGTTCGGCGTGGGTGACGGTGGCGCGGTGGATCTTGGCCTTGAGCAGGGTCAGTTGCATCGTGGACTCCGGCCGGACGCGGTTGTCCGGCGGTCAGGCGCGCAGTGTAGGCAGCGGGTTTCTGCACTGCAACATGGGGTGTTCAGGCCGCGATCCATTCACCGGCAGCGCGGCCACGAAGGTCGCTCTTCATAGAGCTGGAGCTTGCTCCGCTCTACAAGGTGAACTCGATGTTGTCGATCAACCGCGTGCTGCCGAGTTTCGCCGCAATCAGTGCGACCAGCGGTCCGACTTCGCCAGCAGCCGGTTCGACCAGCATCGGCGTGCGGACCACCGCATAATCCAGGACAAATCCGGCCGCTTCCAGCGCGCGCGCCGCTTCGTCCTCGACCTGCGTGCGGAACTGTCCGGCGACGATGCCGTCGCGCATTCGCAGCAACGTGCGATGGATGGTCGCGGCGGCCGGACGCTGTACTGCGGACAAGTATTGATTGCGCGAACTCATCGCCAGACCATCGGCTTCGCGCAAAGTCTGTGCCGCGATGAGTTCGATGGGAAATGCGAGGTCGCGAACGAAGTATCGGATCACCGCCAATTGCTGGTAATCCTTTTTCCCGAACACGGCGATGTCCGGTTGCACCTGGTTGAACAACCGCGAGACGACGGTGACGACGCCATCGAAATGGCCCGGACGATGCGCGCCGTCGAGCACATCGGTGATGCCGGGCACGCGCATCCGCACCGCGGCGTCGGCGCCGAAGGGATACATGGTCTCGACGGATGGCATCCACAGCGCGTCGCAACCAACGGCATCGAGCCCGGCCGCATCCGCGACAGGCGTGCGCGGGTAACGATTGAAGTCCTCGTTCGGCCCGAACTGCGTCGGGTTGACGAACACGCTGGCGACCACCCGATCGGCTTGTTGCCGCGCCAAGGCAACCAGCGAATGGTGCCCGGCATGCAGATTGCCC
>JBBJNO010000198.1:0-5064 GCA_037720875.1 Luteimonas sp.
CGATGGCCGTTTCAAGCGCGGCCTTGTTCGCACCCGCCGCCTTCAACGCGCGACCGACCTCACCACTGTCGTCGAGCGCGGCCAGCACGAACAATTCGCTGGCGATGTAGGCATCGCTACGCTGCTGCGCCAGTTTGTCGGCGACGTTGAGCAGGCGGCCGAGATCGTTGCCAAGCGAGACGTTGCCCGCCTGTCCGGTGACTTTCGGAAGTTTCTCCAGGATTTCGCCAAGACGCTCGCGCAGCAGCGGCACGTTGACGCCGGCCTGCGCCAGCAACGGCCGCGTGCTGCCGCCCTGCTGCTCGAGCAAGGCGACCAGCAGGTGCGCCGGTTCGATCAGGTTGTGATCGCGCCCGACCGCCAGCGATTGCGCGTCGCTGAGCGCCTGCTGGAAACGCGAGGTGAGTTTGTCCATGCGCATGGCTTGATTCTGCAAGAATGTGTGGCGGTCAAGGCCGCGATGCCAATGAAATGCGGGCTCGCGCCAAATGAATCAAGCCACGCTTTGTAGGATCGCGCCCGGGTGCGCTCCTACGACAGAAGGGAGTCCCCGTGGGACAGAGGCGCCGGACTATCCAGGGTTGAAAGCTGCTGCAACTGCGCCAAGGTTTCCGCCAGCGTGGTCAACACATGATCGGCACCGGCCGCCGACAACTGTTCGCGATTCTTGGCGATGCCTTCAGGCAGCAAGCTGTAGCGGCCGACGATAATGCGCAGTTGCGGAAATCTTGCACGCACGCGCTTGCACAGGTACCTGGTGTGCGCCAGGCCGCCCGGCGGTATCGAGATGATGCACAGGATCGCGGGGGCTTCGCGTTCGACCAGCGCCACCACATCCAATGCCATCGACGCAGCGCTCGCGGCCGACCAGGCATAGCGTTGCGGATCGACCAGTTCGTGCAGCATCGCCACGGCGACTTCATCGCTGCTGTCGCGTGCAGGGACCGCCAGCAGCCGCGTCAATGCCGGCGCCGGTACCTCTACGCCATCGCTGTCGTCGGTTTCGTTGTCGTTGTCGTTGTCGCCATTGCGCGCTTGTCGACCCAGACCCTCGACGATGTCGCGGCTGGCCGTGGCGAGGTCCCGCTGCGCGGCGGCATCGAGCTTGGCGTTGCGAACGTCATGACGCGCCAGCGCGAGTGTCGGCACGATGACCTCGTCGTACACCTGCACCAGGCTGCCCTCACCCAGTTGTTCCTCGGCAAATTCCGCGGCCTCGTCCTCGTCCTTGGCCAGCAACCGCTGATAAAAACGATACGGCGGCGACAACGCCGGGCGATCGCCAAGAAGGGTGTCGAGGAATTTGAGGAACGGCACGTGCTTGCCCAGCACCACCAGGCACACCGTCAACGGCGAGGCCAGCACCAGTCCCACCGGTCCCCACAACCAGGTCCAGAACGCCACCGCCACCAGCAGCGCCGCCTGCGAGACTCCGATGCCGCGCCCATACAGCGTCGGCTCGATCAGCATGTTGGTGAGCAACTCGAGCACCCCGAACAATCCGATCACCAACAACGCCGTGGACCAGTCGCGCGAGATCAGCAGGCTCAGCGCGATCGGCAGCATCGCCGCCAGCCACGGGCCGAGATACGGGATGTAGCGCAGCAACGCCGCAAAGAATCCCCACAACGGCGCGTACGGCACGCCGATGGCCCACAACCCCAGCATCACCGCCACGCCGTAGCCAACATTGATCAGCAACTGCATCAACAGGTAGCGGCTGATGCGTTCGCCCGCGTCCTCGAACGCACGCGTGGTGTCCGCGAGCTGCGCCTGGCCGATCAGCGAAATCACCCGGTCGCGCAAATCCTCGCGCTTGATCAGCATGAAGATCACCAGCACCAGCACCAGTCCGAAGTTGGCCAGCGGCGACAGCAGTGGGCCGGCCACCGTCCACAATTGCGACAACCGGAACGGGCCGTCGTCATCGATGATGCGTACCGTCTGCGCCTGTCGGGCTTCCGCGTCGACGACGGGCGCCGGCGTCGCGCCCGGCCGCTCCAGCTGCCGGGTGATGCGTTCCGACACCACCTGCATCTTGTCGATCATGCCGTCGCGTCCGCGCGCGCGTAGCCCCTCGATCTTGGAGTTGATGTTCTGTTCGTAACGTGGATAGGAGTCGATCAGGCTGCTGATCTGGTGCGTCACCGCATACGCCGCGCCGCCCACGGCACCAAGCGCCAGCACCGTCACCAGCACCACCGCCGGCACGCGCGGCAGCCCGCGCTTTTGCAGCAGGTTCACCAGCGGCGCCAGCAGGAAGGTCACCAGGATGGCCAACGCCACCGGGATCACCACGACCTTGGCCAGGTACAGGAACGTCAGCACCAGCGCGACCCCGAACAGGATCGGCATCGAACGCGTCAACACGGGCGGCGAATCGATCAAGACACCCTCGACGATGATCGCCGGCGGGTCCGGCAGCGGTTGTTATCCGGCAGTGGCTGTCAATGCGGGGTGACTTGGCGGAAGCGTGTACGCCGGCGATTACTGCCGATAGACAACCGTCGCCATGCGTCCGCTGCGCTGGTCGCGGCGGTGGGAATAGAAGCGCTGCGGATCGGAAATCGTGCACAAGCCGCCGCCGAAGACGCGGGTCACGCCGGTATCCGCAAGACGCATGCGCGCCAGCGCGTACAGATCGACGTGCCAGTGGTCCGGACGTGTGGCGACGAATGCAATTTCGCTGCGCGCATCACGAGACACAAACGCAGCGAAGACTTCTTCGCCGATTTCGTAGGCGTCGGGAGCGGCGGCCGGGCCGAGCCACGCCATGATGTTTGCGGGTGGGGTTTGCATCGTGGCGACTATGCTTTCGAGTACGCCGGTCGCGAGCCCGCGCCAACCGGCATGCGCAACAGCGACCTCGCTGCCATCGTCTGCGGCGAAGACGACGGGCAGGCAATCGGCGGTGAGGATGGCGAGCACGGTTCCTGGCATGGAGGTGATCGACGCATCGGCTTCGCTTTCAGCGCCTTCTCCTGCAGTGGCCACGGGAGAAGCAACCGCAGGCGCATCGAAGCGCACCACATCGACGCCATGCACCTGCCGCAACCAATGCGGCTCCGATGGCAGCCCGCAGTGCTCGACGAGTTGCCGCCGATTCGCCATCACCGCAGCGGCGTCATCGCCGCAGCGCATGCCCAGGTTGAAACTGTCGAACGGCGGCGTGGAAACGCCCGACCCGTGACGTAACGTGGTGAACGCCTGCACGCCGTGCGGCGTCGGCCAGTCCGCGTGCAACAGCGGGCTCATCGTTGCGCCGCGGCCGCTGCCTTCGCATCGGCGCGCAATGCAGCGAGCAGCTGCTGCATGTCCGCCGGCAGCGGCGCGCGCACGCTGATGACCGCGCCGGAGGTCGGATGGGTGAACTCCAGCACTTCCGCATGCAATGCCTGCCGCTTGAAGCCGCGCAACGCCGCGATCAATTCCTCGCTCGCGCCCTTGGGCAGTTTCAACGGGCCGCCGTACAACGGGTCGCCGATGATCGGGTACTTGATGTGCGCCATGTGCACGCGGATCTGGTGGGTGCGACCCGTTTCGAGGCGGCATTCCAGCGCGGTGTGCGCGCGGAAGCGTTCGCGCAGGCGGTAGTGCGTGATGGCATCGCGGCCGTCCTCGCGCACCGCCATCTTCAGGCGATCGCGCGGGTGGCGGTCGATCGCGGCGTTGGCGGTGCCGCCGGACACCAGCGCGCCGAGCACGATCGCCAAGTACTGCCGATGCACGTCGCGCGCCGACAGTTGCGCAACCAGCGCGGCGTGCGCGGGCAGCGTGCGCGCGACGACCATGACGCCGGAGGTGTCCTTGTCGAGCCGGTGCACGATGCCCGCACGCGGCAGGTTCACCAGCGAGGCATCGCGGAACAGCAGCGCATTGACCAGCGTACCGGCGGGGTTGCCCGCGCCCGGATGCACCACCAGGCCGGCCGGCTTGTCGAGGACGATGACATCGGCGTCCTCGTACAACACGTCGAACGGAATGTCCTCGGGCTGCGCATCGATCTGTTCTTCGAGGACCACATCGAGCGTGGCCACCTCGCCGCCGCGCACCGGATCGCGCCCACGGACGTCGTGGCGGCCGTCGAGCCGGGCGTTGCCGGACTTGATCCACTCGCTCAATCTGGAGCGCGAGAATTCGGGGAACAGTTCCGCGAGTACGGCATCGAAACGTCGCCCCGCGGCCGTCTGCGGCACGGTGGCGTTGCGGAGGGTGCTCTCTGGAGGCGTGCCTTCAAGAAGCAGGCTGTCGATGGGTTCGTCGCTCATGGTCGGACATCCGGAATAGTGACCGGGCGTTCATCATCCGGATTCGGGCGCGGAGCGGCCTACGGTATTATCGCCGCTTCCGTCTCGATCGCGGCATGCCGCAGCCCCATGACCCTACGCTCCCTTGCCCGCGCCTCCTCCTTCCGATTTGTGCTGATCGCCCTGTTGATCGCGCTGCTCGCCGGCCCCGGCTGCGCGCGCATCGGCAAGATGTTCAAGAAGGGCAATGCCAACGAGGGCGTGCCGGTCGAACAGTTGTACGACAAGGGCCACCGATCGCTGGTCCAGGGCAATTACGGCACCGCCACGGAAACCCACAAGCGGCTGATCGCGCAATACCCGTTTGGGCCTTATGCCGAGCAGGCGCAGATCGAAGTGGCGTATGCGCAGTACAAGTCGGGCAAGCATGACGATGCGATCTCCAGCATCGACCGCTTCATCCGCACCTATCCCACGCATCGCCACGTGCCCTATATGTACTACCTGCGCGGACTGTCCAACGCCAAGCGCAATGCGGTGTTCCTGCAACGCGTGTTCGCGCTGGATACCAGTAGCCGTGATCTGGCCACGCCGCAGCAGGCCTACAACGATTACAGCATCGTCGCCGAGCGCTATCCCAACAGCCGCTACGCCGCCGACGCGCGCCAGCGGATGGTGTTCCTGCGCAACGAGTTCGCGCGCTTTGAAGTCTCGACCGCGCTGTTCTACCTGCGTCGCGGCGCATGGGTGGCAGCGGCGGACCGCGCCAAATACCTGCTGGAAACCTATCCGCAGAGCGAGCACCAGAATGACGCGG
>JBBJNO010000199.1:0-3832 GCA_037720875.1 Luteimonas sp.
CTGGCTTCGACGGGGGTTGCGAAATCGCTTGGCGCATGCCGAGGGGGTAGCTTTCCTCGTTAATCCAGCTGCAAAACCTCAGACGCCAACGACGACGTCTACGCTCTCGCCGCTTAAGGCGTAAGCCCTGAACCCACTTGTGTCTGTGCTCGTGGATGTAGGGTCATCATCACAGAATCGGCCGTGGCGGCGACCCGTCAACCTCGGCTCAACCTAAAGCGGGTGTGTCCTGCGGTGTGCCTCGCACGTCGTGTTGCTGTAGGGCGAGAACGAACGGCGAGCTAAGCATGTAGTGCTGGGCATGGAGCATCTTCGGACGCGGGTTCGATTCCCGCCACCTCCACCAATGAAAGCAGAAGGCCACCGCGAGGTGGCCTTTTGTTGTTTGACGATGGGCTTTGCATGTGGCGGACTGCGCTTCGAGTTGTCTTCCGTCATGTGCCATGTGCCAGACATGCAGGATTTCCACGCCCTGATTTTGCAGCTGCTCCCGCAAGCGAATCGCCGCTTCGACAATCCAGTGCGCCAAGGTGCGCGCGGCCATCGGATTCAGATCGTGGTAGCAGGTTTGCACTACGAGGAACACGACCGAAGCAAGTACCTGCGGGAGGCTTCGCCCAGTGGCCGCTTCGAACCGGACACCACTGGGCACTCAATACACAATCAACCTTTGCACGCACATGGCTGCCCGAATGCAAGTCAAACAAATCCAGGCCAACGGTCTCGACTTCGTCTTCCTGGAAGCCGGCCCCACCGACGGCCAGCTCGCGCTCTTCCTGCACGGTTACCCCGACGGCGCCAGCACTTGGGAACACCAGCTACCCGCATTTGCGGCGGCGGGATATCGGGCCGTCGCACCCTGGTTGCGCGGCTATCCGCCTACAGAGATTCCGCCACCGGATGCCTACTACGACCGCGCGACGCTGGCGGTGGATGTGGCAGCGCTCATCGAGGCCTTGAGCCCCGGCGAGCCCTGCGTGCTGATCGGGCAGGACTGGGGTGCTGCGATCAGCTATGGCGTGCTCGCTGCGTTTCCGCAGCTCGTTTCGCGGGCGGTCCTGCTGTCTGTGCCGCATCCCGCCGAGGTGCGGGCGACGATCAAGAAGTCACCCCGGCACGCACTGCGCTCCTTCCACTGGTTCTTGTTCCAACTGCCCTGGCTGCCGGAGTGGCTGTGCGCGCGGCGCGGCTATGCGTTTCTCGAAACGCTGTGGAAACTCTGGTCACCAGACTTCCACGACCAGGCGCACGTCGCTGAAATCCGCCGCGCGATGGCGACACCCGGCGCGCTCAAAGCCAGCCTCGCCTACTACCGTGCGATGTTCCGCAAGAGCAAGGCCGACCCGGCCCTGAGCGAGGTGCGCGCGCGACTCGAACACCCCATCCGGGTGCCCACACGCGTGCTTTGCGGCAGCCGTGACATGCGCAAGGAAATGCTGGAAGACCAGCGCCGCCATTTCATCGCCGACTACGACTGGACGACGGTGGAAGGCGCTGGGCACTTCCTGCATCGCGAGCGGCCAGATGCCGTCAACATCCTGCTGCTCGACTGGGTTGGACATCAGATCCACAAGGCACGTTAGGGGGCCTCTGAGTCCGCAGAAACATAGGCTGGGTTGGCTTCATCAACCCAGCAGCCGGCGATGTGGAGCACTGGGTTGGTGGTGCCAACCCAGCCTACGGAAGACAGTCGATGTGTCCGCACAAAAACCGGGGCCGCTTTCGCGACCCCGGTCTTGAACACCGTGAAACCTTGAGGCTTACGAACGCAGCGGCACCAGCGTGATTTCCACGCGGCGGTTCTGCGCCTTGCCCGCGGCAGTGGCATTACTCGCGACCGGACGCGATTCGCCGGCACCGACTTCGATGAAGCGGTCGGGCATCAGGCTGGCACGGGTCTTGAGGTAGCTGCTGACCGCGGTCGCGCGACGCTGCGACAGGCCCTGGTTATAGGCATCGGCGCCATCGCTGTCGGTGTGACCGGCGACTTCGACGATGGTCTGGTTGTATTCGCGCAGGGTATTGGCGACGTTGTCGAGCACCGGGTAGAACTGCGGGGTGATGGTGTAGCTGTCGGTGGCGAACGTAATGGCGCCTGGCATGTTGAGCGTGATGTTGTCGCCTTGACGGATCACGTCCACGCCGGTGCCCGCCATCTGATCGCGCAACGCGCGTTCCTGGCGATCCTGGTAGGCACCCACGCCGGCACCCGCGATGCCGCCGACGCCTGCGCCGACCAATGCACGCTGGCGACGCTCGGTGGCGTCGTCGCCACTGAGCAGGCCTGCGGCAGCGCCGATGGCAGCGCCGATCAGCGCGCCACGTTGCGTGCGGTTTGGATCATCCGGCGCAGTGGTCTGGCCGGTGTAGGTTGCACAGCCGCCAATGACCAGCGTGGTTGCCAGTGCAGCGGCAATCGCGCTTGTTTTGAAGCCTGCGCTTGTTTTGAAGCCTGCGCTTGTTTTGAAGCTTGCAGTTGTCTTGAAGCTCGTCATTTGTTGTCTCCTCGTCTGTGTGTATTGCAGAACGCGGACAAGCTAATCATCGGTACGTCGCCGACAGGTGACGGTGGTCATGACAAACCACAATGCGGGTCTGACTGTTCAGCCGGCGGCAGGGATCAACGCCTCAGCGGCGGCGGAATTGAGGATGTAGTCCCAATTTCCCATCAAGGTGAGGTACAGCAATTTTTCAAATTCCGGCGCGAACCTGCGGATCACCGCGTCCGGATCGGGAACGAGTCTTGCATCGGCGATCAAGCCGAAGTGCACGCGACCGTTGTAGCTGAGGATGGAAATGCCGATGCCGATGGAGCCGGTCTGCGGCACCCAGAACATCATCTCGCGCAGCGTGCAGCCGGCCAGATACAACGGTTGCTGCGGGCCAGGCACGTTGGTCGCGACGGCCGTGGCCTTGCGGCTGAACAGTTCGAGTGCGACGCCCTGCATTGCGGCTGGCGCCATGCCGAGGCAAGCCAGCAAGCCGAAGGCAACGATCGCCTGGCGTGAGGTCTTGAGCTGGTTCATGCACTCGGCGACATGTTCGAGCCGTCGCAGTGGATTGGCCTCGCCCACCGGCAGATCGAGGAACACCAGCCCGAAATGGTTGCCTAGTTTTTTTGCGTGTTCCAGCGGGCGCAGGTTGACCGGCACGGTCGCGCGCAACGTCATGCCGTCGAGGTTTTCCCCGCGTTCGAGCATGTAATCGCGCAGCGCGCCGGCGGCAGCGGCCATCAGCACATCGTTGACGGTGCAACCGCATGCGCGTCCGACTGCCTTGACCTCGTCGAGATCCAGCGGCGGCGCCCAAGCCACGCGTTTGCTCACGCCAAGCCTGCCGCGCAGCATCGACGGCGGATCGTCCGGCAACGCCAATGCGAACAACAACTCGCGCGCGATCTCGCCGCCCTCCTTCGCCAGCATCGCGGCCAGCGTTGGGTCGCGATACATCCGCATGCCTTTTTCCAGCACCTTGCCGCCGAGCTTGCCGTAGCGCGCCATCGCGCCGACACGCCGCGCCACATCCGCGCCGTCCTGCTTGAGCCAGGCCTTCGACAGGTCGCTGTCCTTGCTGGGCTTCCGCCTGGTGTCGGTCAGCGACAACAACACCTGCACCAGGGCGATGCCATCGGCGTAGCTGTGATGGATGCGCGCGATGAGCGCGGAGCCGCCGTCGTAATGCTCGACCAGATGGAACTGCCAGAGCGGCTTGCCCTTGTCGAGCGGGCTCGAGGCCAGCTGACTGACGAAGCGTTCCAGCGATTTCTTGTCGCCCTTGCCCGGCAGTGCGCTCAGCCGTACATGCCAGTCCAGGTCGAAGTGTTCGTCGTCCT
>JBBJNO010000199.1:3842-5057 GCA_037720875.1 Luteimonas sp.
GCGCGTAAGCGAGAAACCGCTGCCTGACGACGTGCTTGAGCCGGTCCAGCGACATCGGCTGGTCGAACATCAACACGCCGGTGATCATCATCGGGTTGGTCGGCCGCTCCATCCGCAGCCATGCGGTATCGACCCGCGACATCGGTTCGCGTTGTTGCTTGCGTATGCGTGGTGTCGATGTGGGCATGTGAATTTTCCGATTCGCGATCCATGTAGGGTGGGTCTCGACCCACCATCCCATCCGATGCCAGCAACGTGAATTGACAGCGGTGGCGGACAAGACCCCCACCTATGTTGTTTCGAGTGGATCACGCATGCGCAGAGCGGTCAATGCGGGGTTGCCGCACCCGAATGGTTCGTTTGAACTTGTAGGGCGGAGCTTGCTCCGCTGCTCTTGATTCTGAAAGCAAAAAGCAGGGGAGCAAGCTCCGTTCTACACTAACGCAAGCACGGCTCTACGAAAGCAAAGGCGAAAGCAAAGGCGAAGGCGTGCGCATCGTCGGATCAATCCTCCACGAAGCGCACCCGCCGCGTGATCGAGCAGATCAATTCGTACCCGATCGTCCCCGCCGCCGCGCCCACGGTCTCGACCGGCAACCCCGGCCCCCACAACATCACCGGAGCACCGGCTTTTGCATGGGGTTGCCCACGCAGATCAATTGTCATCAAGTCCATCGACACGCGGCCGATGATGTCCGCGCGCTGGCCGTTGACCATGACCGGCGTTCCGGCCGGTGCATGCCGGGGATACCCGTCGCCGTAACCGATGGCCGCCACGCCCACCGGCATGTCCTCGGGACATTGCCAGGTTGCGCCGTAACCGATGCGCTCACCCTTGCGGATGCGATTGACCGCGAGCAGCTTGGTGGCAAGTGTCATCGCCGGTTGCAAATCGAAATCCGATCCGGGCTTGCCTTCGACAGCCGACACGCCATACAGCGCGCCACCCGGGCGCACCCAGTCGCCATGCGAACCGGGCCAGCCGAGCACCGCGGCGGAGTTGGCCAGCGAACGCGAGCCCGCAAGGCCGTCTGTCGCTTCGGCGAACAGGCGTAGTTGTTCGCGGGTTTGCGGCTTGTCGAATTCGTCGGAGCTGGCGAAATGGCTCATCAGCACGATGTCGTCGGCGACACCGGCCAATGCCGATAGCCGCGTGTGTACGTCGCGCACATCGCCGGCCGCAAATCCGAGACGATGCATGCCGGTATCGACCTT
>JBBJNO010000008.1:0-20717 GCA_037720875.1 Luteimonas sp.
TTCAGGAAAAATATACCAAATGTCGTCTGGTTGTAGCTTCGCTCCCACTGGGCCTTTTTCAAGGTGACAGCCATCCACTTGGCCAGCACATCGGTCCCCACGCCGCGCGATGCTTGGCGCATCAGTTCGAGCTGCTTGCGCAGTCCGAAGCGCTCGCCAATTACCTCGAACGAACCGTACAGGGCCGCGCGCTTGATCGCGTCCGACTGCTCTTGGCCGCGTCGACGGCCGTCAGCGTACTCTGTGCCGAACGTCTGCAGGAACATGGAACCCAGCACCATGCCCTCGCTACCCGTGACTGCGCCGCCAATCATGGCTGGCAATTGCATACCGATGGACTGCACTGCGCCCTCGAAATTGCGCTGGATGTGGTCGGTTGGCGTCCCCATCGACTCGGCGAAGTTGTGCATGTTCTTGGAGCTTCGCGCCAGACCGGCCGCTGTATCATCCGCGCCTACCGCCTCGGCGACAAACAGATTCAGTCCAGCAATACCCTGCGCATAGCCGTTTGCGCCCCTCACTGCGCCACGGACGAGCGGATTCTTGAAGAACGGCGACTTGTTGTAGCGCTTGTAGGTCTCGAAATCGAAGTCGGTTTTCTCGATCTTCGCAATCGGCGCGCCGGGTGTTGTGTCGCGGTATGCGTCGTGGCGCGCCACGCCTTCGGCAACCTTGGCGTCCATGCCCTGCGAAATCAGGTTGCGCTGGCGTGCTTCCCAGCGCGGGTCGAACTTGTCGCGCAGCGACGTATCAGGCGTGAGCACAGGCTTGGTCTCGCCCAGGCCGAGATAATCCGGAACTTTCTTTTTCGGAAGGGCGTCAGGATGCTTCGCGTTCAGCGCGCGAGCGGCTTCACCCATCGGGCCGCGTGCCTGCTCAAGCTGGAGGCGCTGCTCTGGCGTAGCTGCGTTCCAGTTGGCCATGAGGGTGCGCTTGACTTCTGGCGAAGCCTGGATCTCGGCCAGAACGTGTTTTGGCATCAGATCAGGGCGATCCACATACTTGGACATGAGGCCCATACCGTGTTTCTTTTCCAGGCGGGCTTGCTCTACCTGCTCTGGCAGAGTGCCAGCGGCTTGGCGGATGGAGTGGCGCGCCACGCCCAGCTTGTCCCACACCTTGCCGAAAAACCCTTGCTCTTTCGGGTCCATGGTCTTGCTGCGTTCGAGGAATAGCTCGCGCGAGACCATGCGTTCGGCTTCGGGGATGTTGGGAGCGACGAAGTTGTCGTAGTAGCCCTCGCGTGCGAGCTGGCGGTCTTCTGGCGACATGGCGACGTATTCGGGCCGCTTGGCCATTTCCGCCCAGGTGCCGGGAGCTTTAGGGATGGCGGGTTCATGCAGGGCAGGCCGCGCTACTGGTGCGGCATTGAGGCCGGGGGAGGGGGTGCGCTTCGGCCGGGGAGCGCGTGCGACAGGTGGGGGTGCTGGTCGTGCAACCGGCTCGGCCAAGTAGCCATTGTCCAATTGCTCGTCGTTGCCTTCCAAGAAACCACTCATCGCGCCGCCCAATTTCCGTTTTTAGTAACAGAATTGTGGCGGGCGAAAAGTAATTCGACTCCGATTACAGGCCGAGGAATTTATTCACTGTGGTATTGCTTTTTGCTGCCGGAGCGCTTAGGCCCGGTTTTTGCGGGGGAGGTGTGATGCCCAGGCTGTTGCGATGGCCCGCCTCGATTTCGCTCCGCTTTTCCTGATTGCTCTCGTATTGGAGACGCGGATCGGCGCGCAAAGCCTGGGCATACGCCTTGCTCGGGTTCGACTGCAGCATGCGATATGCCTCGGTCGGCCCCAGCTCCACGCCGCGCCCCTTGGCCTCGGCGATCATCGCGGCCATGATGCGCTCCTCCTTCGAGCCGCCTGCCGCGCCACCACTGCCACGGCCGCGTCCACCACTACCACTACCGCGACCGCCGCCGCTATTCGGGTTGAAGTCTTTACGATTGCTGGCAATCGGGACCATCTTGCCGTCGACCATGGAATAGGCTTCTTGCCCGTCCGAGAGCTTGACCACGTTCTTGGCTGGCGTGCCCCTGCCTTCATACGCTGCCTTCATCTGCTGGAATGGGATGCTCTGGATCAGCTCGCCGGCTGGGTCGCGCAGCTCCATGTTGCCGCCCACCTTCTTGGCCGACCCGATGGTCTTGCCGTGGAGGTCGGGGAACAGCTTGGAGCGGGTGACGGCGTTGAGTCGGCCCACGATGTCGCGCTCTTGCCCGCCGCCTTTTGCGCCGAACTGGTACAGGCTGGCCAGCACGCCTTGGCGCAGTTGGTGCGCCTTTTCTTCGTTGCCGATGATGGCCTCGTCAATCTTTTGGCCGTTGGCGGCGTGCTCCTCCTCACTCCAGGCGTGCGCTTCCTTGGCCTTCGCCTTGGCCGTCTTGAGTCCGAGCCGCGTTGTTTCCTCGCGGTCGCCGCGCGTGTCTTCGGCGAACTGGCGGTCCCGGCTCTCGGCATCGAGCGCGGCCTTGCGTGCGCTCGTCTCCTGCGGCAACAGCTCGGTGCGGCTGGCGACTTCGGCGTCTGCCAGTTGCGCCGCGTTGTCGCGGTAGCCGCGTCGGCCCTGTTGCTCGTCCATGTTGGCGACCGCGTAATCGTTCTGCGCTTTGCGGAAATCATCATCGCGCGTGCGACGTTGCTCCGCCTTCGCGCCCTGATATGCGACTGCCGCCATCCCCAAGTCAAACCCCATGATGTCTCCTTAATTATTCGTTACCAATACGGGTAGGGGCGATGTTCTGCGCTCCCGGCGTGGTGGTCGGCGTGTTCCATGCCTGATATGCCTTGACGCCAAGCTGGCCAATGCCCTGGGCGAGTGCGCCGATGCCCGCTGCCTGATCGGCTGCGCGCCCGGTTGCGGCGTCGGCGAGACTGGCGCTCGTGCGCGCAGCGTTGGCAGCTCCGGCCGATGCGTTCGTTACCAGCCCTTTGCCCAGGCCCAGCGCGTCCATCTTGCGCGCCCATGCCTTGTCGCGGATTCCCTCGCGGGCAGCGTTCTGGTTGGTCGCACCCAGCGCCGCGCCGGACAGTGCCAGCTTGGTTTGCGCCGCCTGGGCCGCTCCGCTGGTCGGGTCCAGGCCCGGTGTGCGCGACAGGCGCTCTTGCGCCAGCCCAATCTGCTGGGATGTCGTGGCTTGCGCCTTGCTCGCGGCGTTGGCGTACGCTTCCGGCGAGTCGAACGCTTGCGCTTCGGCCACCATGTTCTGTTCGAGCGGCCGGTACGTGGTCTTGTATGTCTCGTACTGGTCTTTCGCAATATCGCCGACATAGGCGTTCGCATCGAGCGCCGCCTGATTCTGCTTTTTCGCATCCTTGCGCGACTTGTTCGCCCCGACAGCGCCAACTACCGCGCTACCTACTGCTACCGCTGCCATTACAGACATAGAAACTCCTTGCCCTTCAAGTACCGCCGTTCGGGATCGAGCAGACTGGCCATTTCGGCGTTTGTCAGCGCGATCACGTCTTCAATTTTTTCGAGATCGGTCTCATCGGTTCGGAACACGTTGGTCCATATCGTGTCTTCCAAAGCGAAGCCGAGTTTTTGCACGCCAGGTTGCGACAGGCCGGTGAACGGTGCCGTGATGTTGAAGAAACCATCCTCGGTCACGATGTCGATACTGCCCTGCGAGCAGACATTCACGCAGTTCTGGCGGTGGATCTTGCCAATGCAAAACGCGCCCTTGGGAATGAATATCTCCCGGATGTACATGCCATCCAGAAACATTTCCTTGATCGGCAAGACGGTGCGGTCGTCCGAAGCGGCAAAGATGTCAGCCATTGCGCTGAGAATTTGGTCGCGTCGGGACAATCGCCCGAAGGCTTCCATTTCAGCGTCGAGCGGATCGGGGGCGGTAATTTCCATGCGACTAGCCTACCGGCCCAGGATCAATTCGACTTGGGGAATTGCGCCTTTACGGCCGCGATGGCGGCGTTGTATGCGTCCAGCTTCGAGCTATCGCCCCGGCTCTGCCAGTACAGCGCGTCCGCAAGGTCAGCGAGGGGAGGGTATGCGTCACGCCGGAGGGCGGCAACGTCTTCGGTATGCAGGATGTTCATTTCGTAATCTCGAACGTGGCGTCTTGCCATGGGAAGGACCGGACCCGGATCGCGTACCGGCCGGGGTATGTGAACTCCAGCGTTGCGCGGTCTTCGCGGCAAGGGTAGCTCTTGTCGTTGATCGTGATCGTGCAAGGAATGGGCAGGCGGTAGAGCTGCTTTCCGTCATCCAGGCGCGCCGGGTTTTGCGGGCGCGCGGTGACGACGCCATTCTTGACGTAAAAGGTCGCGCCGTCGACGGGCGCACCCGTTGGACTGAGCACCAGCCCCGGATCTTTAGGCTCGGCATGGTCCGAGACCCAGCCGATGATTTCGCCGGTCTCCGGCTTGTACATCACGTAAATTTTCGCCTGCATCAGCGCATCACTCCAAAAAGGGTCATATTCCGGTTGACCGCCCAAATCCTGCCGCCACTCTGGCGCATCAGGGCGACGGTGTGCGTCCCGGCCGGTAGGGTCAGCGCGCCGGAGAGAGCGACCGCATCGAGCGGGGAAGCGCCGCCAGCTTCGGCTACGGTGTTGCCGTTGATCTGCAGCTTCATGTTCCAGGAGTTGTCGCCGTCCCGGCTGGCCTGGGAGCACGTCACGATTGCGAGCAACGTACCCGGCTGCTTCAACGTGATGGTTGTTCCGAGCACGTTGACGAAGGTGCTGCCACTGCCGTACGCACTGTCAAAGCGCGACACAACCTTGGGGATGGTCACGGCGTTGCCCGCGATCTGCAGCGTGTCGACAGCGAGGTCGGCGATAACGCCGCTTTCGGCCGTGATCGCGCCCACGGCGATGTTGTCGGCCGTGATGGTCCTGGCCGCGATCTTGGGCGAGGTGATTGAGCCGCGCGCCACGAGGTCGCCCCGGATCGCCACCAGCCCGGTCTGCGTGTCGATGGCAAACGGAACGATGTCGGGTCGCCCAGGTGCGCCCACGGCAAAAATGTCGGCGAGGAAGAGCATACTGGAGCGCGACCGGCCCGCCGTGTCGACCGACGCATTCAGGGACAGGCCCGCCACGTAGCCGTTGAGATCCAGCTTCACGGACCAGTTGCCCGACATCCCCGACACGATGCTGTTCGAGACGTTGAATTCGTTGCGCAGGATCGCAGCCTTGTCCACCAGCCCGGTGATGGCGTTCTCTGTCACGGCTTGGAGCTGGTCAAACTTGGTCGTGGTGCTGCCGGTGTTGTTGACCGCGATCTGAGTGCCGGACGATACCAGTGCCGTGTTGTTGCCCACCGTCGCCCACAGCGTATTGACCGCTGACGCCAGCGCGTTGTCGTTGTTGGTCTTGACCGACAGGTCACTGAGCACGCCCGCAAAGTTTTCGCCCGTGTTGGCGATGAAGAGCGTCAGGCGTCCGGCCTCGGCCGTGGCCGACGTGGTGCGCGCAAAGGCCTCTTCCGAGATCGCTGCCGCGTTCTGGTTGCTGGCCGCTGTCAACAGGTTCACTTGCTGTGCGAACGACTCCGCCGTGGTGTTGATGAGCGTGTTCACCTGGGTGATCGCCGCGCCGCGTGCTCGCGCCTCCTGGAGCACGTTAAACGCCAGACTACCCGGAGAGGTATCGGGCGCGTCAATCAGGTTCAGACGGGCAAAGAGCGACCGCCATTCCGGCAAATTGAGGATGCGCTGCTCCAGTTGCTCGGCCAACAGGATCATGTCGTTCACCATCGACTCGGCAATGGGCCGCGCGAGAGCGTTCGCCACGGCGCGCGCGGTGTAGCCCCCGGCCTTGAAGTCTGCCATGGTCAAGAATGCGTCGTCGCCGTTGCCCCGGTCGCCGTTGCGCACGGCCATCATGTCGCTGATCGAGCGGAACAGGGACCGGATAGCCGGGTCTTTTACCTGCTGCACTTCGGCGAGCGAGATCGAGGGCACGACTTTGGAAACCACTCTGCTAAATTCGCTCATCAGGTTTCTCGCAGCCCGCGCGCGGTCTCTGCCGCCTTGAGCCATTTAAGTGTGCCGGTGCCGGTGATTTCAATTTGCCAGCGGTCAGACGGGCGCAAGCCCAAGTGTCCGGGGATGGCCTGCCGTGGGAGCCGGAACTTGTTCTTGCCGGTGGTGATCGCCTTGGTGTAGCCCAGTCGGCCATCCTGATAGAACTTGATCGTGAACGAGCCGGTGCATTCCACCTCGGCCATGGACAGGATCGCGGTCGCCGGGAGCACCATGTCGCCCGACTTCCAGCGCAAGGCCAAGTCACCGCCGCCGCCGAACTGGTTGAGCGCGCGACCGTTGACGGTGTACATCTGGTCCGAGGTGGTCAACACCAGTGCGCCGCGCGCGATCAGGCCGGGTAGCTCGGTCATCGCGCCGCTCGCCTCATCCATGGACAACATGAACGCGGTGAACTTGGCCGCTTTCGAGAACACGACGATCCGGCCGTCGTAATAGGCGAACTGCATTGAGGAGAGGCCGGTCGCGTACCGATGCCGCCATACCTCGCGGGTGAAGTAGCGTTCGGAAATGCGCAGGTCCGGCTGGCCACCGACGATGGCGACAAGGCCGTCGTGCGATGCGTAGAGCGCCATGCCGTTGACGCTCAACATGGACCACTTCGAGACGCCAGCCTGGGGGATGCCAAGAGAGACTTGCGTCATCGCGTCCGGGGAGACGCCGGAGACCATGGAAGGGGAGGCCACCGTCGTGACAAGCGCGCCCGCGCCATGGGTAATCGCGCCGACAACAGTTGCATCGAAGGTCACGAAGTTGGTTGGGTTCCAGGACCACGGGCGGTAGGCGTCCGAAAAACGCATGACGTTACCCTGCCACGCGGCCAAAATCCCGTTGCCCATGCTGATGAGGCCACGCAACGCAGGATCAGGTGGGTAGTTGTCGACGCTGGACAGCAGTTCGTTGAGCGAGTCGGAATGCACAGTATCGGGCACATTCACCTTGCTGGCCCCGGCGCTCGCCGTCGGCGCGTAGTAGTAGTCGGCCGAGTTGCCCCCGTCCGAAGTGCGGTAGATCCGCGCCTGGGTGATCGGAACGTACTGGCCGCTGCCGTCGAACGTGACTTGCACGGTGACGGCGCTATACGTGGTCACGCCGTCGACGGTCTGCGCTTTGACTTCCACCACTACCGGGTCGGATGGCGGTCCCTCCTCGTTGTACGAGTTGGCGTAGGTGTAGGTGTATGCCCGCGTCTCGGTCTCGATCTTGACGGCCGCGAGGTTCTTGGCGTCAAGTACCGCTTGCGCGGCCTGCAGGCGGGCGACGTACGTGTCGGCCGGAGTAGCCTCAACAACGGCCGGGGGCATCACAGGCGCGACCGGATGCTTCACGATGATGGATGGCGCGACCGTGGGGCGCGGGACGCCCACGCGGTAGCTGGTCGTGGGCGCGCTGCCGCCCAGGGTCACGAGAGAGCGGGGTGTAACGCGGAAGTCGCTATCGGTCGTGTAGTAGAGACGGTCGTTCGCTGGGCCGTTCTGCAGCGGGCTGATTACCGCGTCAACATCCTCGCTCCAGGAGTAGAACCGGAGGCCGTCCTCGCTGAACAGCGAGAGGGGCGAGTTGGCCATGTCGCGCAGCTTGAAATCGCCCTTGAGCGAACGAAGCTCGCCATAGGCGAAGTCGATATTGTCGGCTGCGATTGCCGCCCCGGAGGGGAGGGCGGTCTCGGGGATGCGCGGGATGATCCCGCTGAATGGACCCAGCTTCACGGATTACCTGTCCTGTTTTTTATCGAGCTTGTCCTCGATGCGGTCCAGCTTGGCGAGCATGGACTCCATCGCCTTGCTGGTCATGTAGGTCTCGGCGACGTGCAGCTTGTATGCCGCGAGGTCGGCTGTGAGCACGGCTGCGGCAATATGTGCCCGCTCCAACTGCACGCAGTTCGCATTCCAAGCCCGGATCAGGAAGAAAAACAGCACGCCTCCGATGATCTGGAGGATGGTTAGAGTATTACGTAGGAGTTCTGCGTCCATGGATGCATCCCAAGGTGAGTTAACGTCCTCGAATCATCACACGCTGGTATTTATTCGACCGATTAAAAACCCATTGATTTCGCACAGTGGTCTTTGTCGAACACGTCCAGGAAGCGGCACAAGACGCAACCCCAGCGCCGCCCCTTTGTGTTGGCCCGGTGCGCACGGCTGGAGATCGTCTCGTCTTCGCTGCCATTGAACGCTGCATTGGCGAGCTGGTCGTACGAGATCGCCAGGATGCGCGCCTTGTCGCTGCCCACGAGGATGGCCCACGCCATGCGCGCGACCGCGATCAGGTTGGCCACTTGGCCCAGGATGAGAAACAGGGTGAAATAGATGCGCTTCATAGCTCAGGTAGCTCCAATTGAAAGTATGTCATCACGACCGCACGCGCCTCGTCCGCGCTGCGGCACAGGCTGACGGACCAGTTGTTCTCCACCAGCTCGGCCATCCAGTCGCGTTGCTCCGTGGTCGCCGTGCCGGTGCTGCTCTTCATTTCGATGGCCAATCCAGCGTACGGGCCGTGTGCAATCGGCATCAGCAGATCCGGCACTCCAGGCTTGACGCCCAGCGCGCGCATCTGCCCGCCCGTGATCGCATCGCGCTTGCCGCCGTTCGGGCAATGGAACATCCAGCGCAGCGCGGGCGCGATGGCGCGCACAGATGGTTTATGGGTCCACTTGATAAATCGCGCTTGCTCGCGCTCCTCTCCGCGTTCCATCAGAGCGGCACATCCGACGTGATCGTCATTTGGACAGCGATGCCACTCACCGTTACCGTATGGTTTGTGGAGTCGGTAATAACGCATTGCAGCGTTGCATCCCATACCGTGTTCATGTAGCGGGTATAGCCTTTCTTCAAGGTCGGGTTGGAATGGGTATTGTTAAAAGTTCCCGTGTCAAAAGCAAGGCTGCTTGGGTTCGATGTGAACGACCAGAGATAGGTGTAGCCCCCACTCCCCTGTGACGCGACCACATAGGGATGTAGGTACGCTGTGCCACTCCCTCCGTTAGTGAACACTTCGTCCACGTCGCCATAGCCATTCACGACCATCGGGGTGTACGCGCTCTTTCCGCGCAGGCTGCTCATCGAAATGACCGTGCCAGCGCCGCCGACTTGCGCGAGGCTGCGCACGACGGATTCATTCAGGCTGGTGGTCGCGCCCCCAGCGCGGCCAAGCTCAACGCTCAACTGTGTAAAGCCGATGGGGCCACTGGCTGGCAGGGTCATGGCAGGCTCCCCGCGATCAGGGCGATCTCATGGATGATGCGGTTAAATTCCGTCTCGGCCGCTGCCAGGCTCGGTGCGGCCAGCAGGCGGTATTTATCCATACGAAGGTCGCCCAGGGCAGCAACCGCCCCACGCAACTGGATGGCTTGGCCGATGACGAGATCGGCGCATGCGCGATAGCTGATGCCCACGTTATCGGCGAAGCGCGAGATAAGCGTTGTCGGGTCGCCCGTGTAACCCTTCGCCTTGTACACGAGGGCCGCGTCTTCCCGCATTTCGTACTCCATCTGGAAGCGCGTAAATGCCGTCATGACGAGGGCCACGTTGTTGTCAATCTCGCCCATCCAGATGGTGCGGGTCTGATGATCGGTCAGCGCGGCGCGCACAACTGGCGGCGGAGGGACCATGACCGGGGTTGCCTGAACCCCCACATTGACATCGAGCGAGGCGAACAGGTTGCGCGCGGCGGCAATTGCCATGCAAACGGGCGTCAGTTCCACATCGGTGTAGCCCTCCAGCTCGGGATACAGGTCGGCGAGGTCGACATCAATCTCTGCAGAGTGCCCCTTATCGTCGGCCGAACGGGCGGTGAAGGCGAGGCGAACGAGTCGCCCCTCCTCCATGGTCGGGACGATGTTAATAATCGAGTGCGTGAGCATTAGTAACCTACCTTTTTCATCAAGAGCTTAATCAGGTCCGCCTGCAGCTTCAATTGCGACCGCATTTCGACCACTTCCGCCGCCAGCTCGAACGCCGTGACTGCACCAGCCATGCCGTAGTTCACGGAGAGCATCCCGTCAGAGTCCGTCTCCACCCATTCCGGCATGACCTTTTGGAGCGACTGCGCACCGACGCCGACGTGGGTTGCGCCCGAGTCCGTGCGGTCGTATGTGCCGCGCTTTACCTGGGCGACTTTGGCCAGGAAGTCCAAGGGCAGAGCGCGCCAGTTTGTTTTCAGGCGCTCGTCCGAGTAGGCTGTGATGTTGCCCACGGTCGTAAGGTCGCCCGACATATTGAGCTGCAAGACATTGGCCTGTGCGGACCAGCCGCCGATACGGAACACATTGTCGGAGTCGAGACCCATGTTGATGGCGTAGTAGCCGCCCCGATGGAACGACATACATGCGCCTGCTCCGCCGCCGCTGGTTGCGCGCAGCATTCCGGGAGGTCCGGCCGTTGCCGTGTTGCCGTTCGATTGAAAGTCTTGCGAACCTGTCCAGGTGTAGCCGATGCCCGTTGCGCTGGAAATATTGATCGCGTTACCGGCCGTGAGGCTCCCCGCCGTGTTGACAAGGCCCGCGCCGCTCCCGTTGAACCCTCCCGCATACACGGTGTTATCGGTGTGGCGGAGCACAACAGTGCTCGCGGTCGCGTTCGCGGTCAGCGTGTAGCCCGCCAACTGGTCCGCCGTGCGGGCGCTATCCACGCGCACGCCATAGGTAGATGAGCCATTCCATCCCACCAGGGTGGGGTACTGCGCTGTCCAGGCTTGTGCAGAATTCGTTTGGTTGATGGCCGCGCCGTTAGGCGCAGTACCGGCGCTGGCGTCAATAATCGTGTGGCTGCTGCCGTAGTATTTCCACGCCATTTCCCGACACACACCCACATATGAAACCGTATCGGTGCGTACCGAATTCACATCATTCCCGCCGATGGCGAGGAATGCCTTGACCGAGCCAGCGGTAGTGGTGCGGTAGTATTGATCGCCACGTTTGCAGATAATCCCTGATACTGCTCCTGTCGATCCGCTGACTCCTTCGTCAGTCATGTTGATGTAGTTGCCGAAAACGTATCCATTGGGATCACGCAGCACACCAGTATTACCTACTGCGCTGGCACTCATTGGCAAGCTGCGGCTGTCCCATACCTGATACCACGGCTGCCATGCCCCGCCATTCTTACCCCGGACCATCATGCCGCCGGTGCGGTAGTCTCCATAGATTTGATGCTGCCATGGCGCGCTGTGAGCCTGGGCGTACAAAGCACCATCAGATTGCCCCATCAAGCCTACGCCATTGATATACCCGATTGCATTGGCAACGTTGTCTGTACCGCCATTGCCGATAACGTTGGCCGAGTTGGTGCTAATGAAATCCGTGATACCGTAGCCCGCAATGGTCGTCGGCTTTCCGGTGACGCCGCCCCACGGCACGCTGCCCGCGCTCGTGGCGCTGCCTGCAACGTCGGCGTACGCTACTTCCACCGCTGCAGGGGTCGCGGGCGTGGCCGACAACCGCCAGCGATTAGGACCAGCGTTGTACGCCATGGTCAGATAGTACGGCGCGCCTTCGCCATACCCATAGCCGCCGCCAGTTGCATACAACCTTGTGGCATTGGTCGAGTACGTCGTGTTGATGCCCCAGGTGCCGGACGCGCCCGCGCCGGTCAGGCTTGGGGCATACGTGCCGACGTTGAGGCTGTCCACGATGGTGCGCCACGCGGTCCACGCATTGCCGCTAGCTACGTCGTAATTTCCCATGCGGTATTTGAGTGCAGAGCCGCCGTAGGTCGGCGAGTACGGCGTGTACATTTGCATAGTGCCGCCACCGTCGGCATATGTGCGTGTCGTTACGACCGTCCCGTAGCTGAACCAGCCGTCGATTGCCTGAACAAAGTTGGCCGACTCGCCCATAGGATAGGACTTAGGCAATGTAGCGTCCGCAACACTGTAGATCGGCCCAGGGGTGAGCAGAGGGGCCGAAGCCGCCACTCCATTCACAGCGATAGGCCAAGTTCCAGACGCGCCGGTGCCATCGGTCGCAGGAACGCCGAAAACTGCGCGCGCGGCTGCGGCCGTCGACACGCCGGTGCCGCCTTTTGCCAGCGAGACGACGCCCACGGAGTCGCCATTGGCGCGGGAGAACGCGGTCATGCGCCAGTTTCCGCCACCAAGCGATACCCACTCTCCGATGTCTCCGGCCATGGTCGTGATGTTGGCAGCGCCGATGAGGATCAAGCTGGCCGCGTTATGGGTCAGGATCGACGTCCCGGCGAATACCGTGCGCCGGATCGCCCCGGCTGGAGCCGCATCGAACGTTGTGATCGTGGCCGTGCCGGTGATGCTGACCGTGTTGGCCTGGGCGCTGCCGACGCCAATTGCGGTCGCGCCTGCGATGGCCACGGTCGGCGCTTCGTTCAAGGCCGTGATGAGTGCGCCGCTGCGGATTGGCAGCACTGCGCCAGCCGTCATGCGCAGCTCTACCGGGTCGCCCAGCGCGTACGCGCGGGCCGTGGTTCCCTCTTGGGCGCGCACGAGGGTAAGCACGTCACCAGCGCGCGCGGTGACCTTGACGACCTCCCAGTTCGATTCCGTGGTGCCGGAGCGCTGGAACAGCGTGAGGAGGAAATCGTCCGCGCCGCTCAGTGGTGGGAACTTCGCGCCCTCGCCAGTGGCCAGGGTAAGCGACGTAGCCGCTGCCGTGATCCCGGCCGCGAGGGTCGATGTCGCGTTATTCGTGAAAAGCTGGCCCATTTAGATGTCCCTTACCTTGACTTTGAATTCGTCTTGTTTGATGCGGCCGTCGTCGGTTTCGGTGGTGATCGTCACTTTGTATGTGACGCCACTGGTGCCGCCAGTCAGCCAGATTTTCAGGATCAAGCCGCCGCTGACCGTGTAGGTAAATACCTGCAGGCCGGGGCGGTCGACCGTGACCGTGATCTTTTCGACGCTGATGCCGTCGCCTGGAGTGATCCAGTCTTCGTACGTCACGTCGTAGTCCAGCTTCTCGCCGGGTTGCTTCTGTTTGGTATCTAGTAGGCTCATGCCACTCTCATGGTTCGGTTTTCACTTGGCAGGCGCATCGCCCGGTCATCTACTGCCACGCGCATGGAGCGGTCGGGCGGCGCGGCTGTGGCGAGGTTCGACAGGCCGGAGGCGGTCGCCACGTACACGACCGATACCTGGGCAGCGCCGAACTGCGTACGCTCCCCGGTCGCCGTCGCCGAGCTGGTGGAAGGGCAGATAACCTCGCCCGTGTAGGTAATGGTCCCCAGTGCAGCGCCGGAGCTGGTCGACGCGCCCGTAGCCGCACCGATGAGTGCCAGGCGTTCCGCGACCACGTAGCCGCTCGTACCCATAGCCCGCGCCTCGCCACGCAGCGCGAGACGGCCATTGGCGCTCGCCGTCAGCGCCGATGTAGCCGACGCCTCCGGGTAGCGTTCAGCCTTGCCAAACGACGTTGCGCTGGAGCTGGAGACGGCCAGCGCAGTTGGCATGTGGAAATGCGTAGGGATGGCTGTGCCGACGCTGTACGTGACCGCAGCAGCCACGTCGCTGGCCGCAACAGCCTTGATCGTGCAGGCGCACGCAATGACGGCGCGACCAGCTTGCGTCCACGTCGCCAGGGCACTGGCCCCGCTGATGCAGTCGCCCAAGACGTTCGGCGATGCCGTGCGCAGGGCATCGGCCGTCACCGTAGCGACCACTGGAATGGTCAAGTACCCTTCACGCTCATTCGTGCCTTGACCATTGCGTTTAACGCCAGGGTCGATGATCGTGGTGACCGTGATCGAAATGATCGTGGCCGGGTTCTGCGCACTCCGAGCGCCGATAGCCGTGCCCGAGCTGGTCGAGCTGCAGAGGGCGTCCGCCGTGCGGGTGACGAAGCCCAGCGCAGTCGCCGAGGAGACCGGATAGCTGGTCGCTTCGGTGTGCATCGCAACTAAGGTCGCCGCCGACGTGCCGGTGGCGCTCGCGCTGATCGCCAGGGACCATTGCGCGCTTGAAAGGCTCGACGCCTCCGTCGACGCGGACGCCGGGACGGTGCGGGTGCCGAATGCATCGACTCCCGCTGTGATCGTTGCCAACGCCGCGCCTGGGCGCGTGTTGGTCGGTACTGCAGTAGAGAACACGACGGCCGCACACAGCGCAGCGCCAAGGATGACGCGATTAACGCCACCGTTGACTGATGCAGAGTTGAGGCCGAACGAGTTCATGCGCGCCTATTAGTCGAGCTGGATGACGACGGTGCCAGGGGCGAACGAGAGAACGTCGCCTACCTGCAGGGTCTTGCTCGAAGTCAGCGGGGCGCTGAACAGCATGTTGCCAGCGGTCGCTGCATCGAAAATGCCGATGTGGGTAATCGTGACGGCCGCAGTGGTGACTGCCGGGAACGTGATGGAAGCCACGTTACTGGTCTGCTGGGCATTGCCGGTAGCGGATGGGGCGCTCCAGATGCCGGTGAGCTGGCGCGAATACCAAGTGCCGGATGCCTGCTCGTTCAGGGTGCCCGCATCGGTCGGGTCAGCAACGAACAGCGCCATGCGCAGCGAAGCGGTAGCGGGGGCCACAAAGTTGGTGCCGCGCAGCAGTGCGTTCAACACTCCGGTTTCGGCGTAGTCGGAAAGTCCGGGCATATGTATCTCCTAAGATTGAAATGGATGTCTACGCGCGGGGCGCAGGCTGGTTTTCCTGCCCTTTGACGGCGGACAGAAAAGCGTTGTAGTGGGCAGTTGCAGCGTTCGCCCCGCCCGGTGTGTAGTCGGTGTCTTTGCTCATGCCACGGAAGGCGATGTAATCCACCAGCGCACTGGCGTACACGTCGTCCACCGCGATGAAGCCGCCGATACCGACTGCAGGCGGGTTTGCGTAATAGATGACTTCGACCGAATTGCCGCCCGGTGACGGCGGCTGCACGTAGAAGGTCTTCGGGTCCGTCTCGGCGTAGCAGAAGTGCTCCACGCGGGCCTTTGCCTTCGCCTGGAGGTGCCATTCGGGTGCAATCGCATCGAGCGCGCGCCGGTCCACTTGGCGGATCGAATAGCCGTTCGTGTTGCGCGGGATGTCGACCAGCGAGCGGGCATCGCCTGGGAGCGTTTGCTTTGCCCCAACGACCAGCACAACGTCCTTGTTGACCACGCACGCGGACGGGCGGTAGAGCGCAATCTCGCGCTGGCCATCGTTGAGCCAGTCGACTAGCTCGGTTTGCGACCAGTGGATGTTTTCGCTATCGTTCAACAGCACGCTGGCGCGGCCGATAACAGAGGTGATAGATACGGTGCCCATGTCGCCTTAGTGTTGTGAGGTCGTGCGCAGCGCCGTGCGCGAGAACGCCTTCGACTTGTCCGCCATGGCCACAGACACTTCCGTCTCGTACTGCGAGCGGTAGATAGCGGCCTGCTGGGGGTTGGTCCAGGGGTTCCCAGGCATGAGCATCAGGCGCGACTTGGAGAGGTAGACGATGGCGTCGTGATACCGCTCTGCGATCCAGCTCGGGAAGCCGACAGACGCGCGCGACGGCGCGAGCGTCATGTCGATGGTGATGTCGTACTCGCCATTCGGCATAGGCCAGAGAACGAACACCTCGGGGGACGGTTGGCGGTACAGCGATGGCGCGCCAGTAGCCAGCGGCTCGGCGTATTCGTCGGGATCGGGCTGCATCAGCGTGCCGTCGCAGTACATCGCCTTGATTTCCACCAGCACGGTGCCGCTTGGCGGGAGGAGGTCATACTCGCGTGCGCCGCCCATGGTGGTGGTCGGCTCGTCGCTGTAGCTCCAGACCTTCGAGCGACAGCAAAAGTCGATGACGGCCGCGCGTACATGCTGCTCCGCCTGCAGGCTAGAACAGCCGTTCAGTTCGGGGAGGATGTACGGAAAGAGGTCAGTAAACTTTGTGGTCGACACGTTCTAGGCCATCGAAAATAATGACCTAGTATCGAATCCACAAAATTATTCGACCTGTTAAATTTTCTTGAACGGCTCCATACCGCGCTGCAGTTCTTCGATTTCATCCACCAGACGTTTGCGTGCCATGCGCGGTCCGAATGATTTCTGGTAGTGCTCCAGCGCATAGGCGCGCAGCTCGTTCACGTCCATGTGCTCCAGCGGCTTTTTAAACGAGCTTTCCGGGATCTCCACGCGGTCGCCGTCTTCGTTGATGAAGGCGGTCACAGGCTCTTTCTTGACGAGGATTGACTCCGATTCGTCCGCCAGGGTCCACTGGTCGGCGAAGCCCACCAAGATGCGCGCCTGCCGGTCGGTGACGGTCTGCACGTCGCCGTTTCCGTTCCAGGTGACGCGCGAGTTTGCGACGTTATCCACTGCTGTGAGCTTGCGTCCGATGTATTTCACTTGTGCCATTTGGCTCTCCAAAAAAATAGGACGCCGAAGCGCCCTATTGGTGTTGCGTCAGCGACGATTAAGCGCCACGGAATTCGTAGTCGACAATCGCCTCGATGTAGTTACCCGCGCCCGCCACCGAGGTGGTCGCGCCCTTGAAGGTAGCGACAACAAAGGCATCTTTCAGCAGCATCACGGGGCGCGATGCGGAAACCGAGCTGGCTGCGGCGCTCGTCGCTTGGAGGGCGAAGAACTGGGTCAAGCTCGGGCCTGCAGTGCCGTCGCAGTTCTGCAGGCCCAGGTCGACCGTGGTTGTTGCGCCGTTCGCACCATTGCACAGGCGGACGCCCGTAATTTTGGTGCCAGCGTAGAGCGTAATCAGCTTTACGGTGTCATTGACGGCTGCAGCGTTGGGCGAATAAGCGCCGGTAGCAACAGCAGCGTTGCCATACTGACCGGAGAATTGCGTCTCCAGATTGGAAGGGGCTACGAAAGCGACCATGTGTTTTCTCCAAAAGAGGGGGGGAGGGGGCTAGCCCCTCCGTGTTATTACGATGCCAGCAGGGTGCGGCCAGCGGCCGATGCTGGATCAGGAGCGTACGAGTCGACCACTGCGACGCCGAAGTCGGTATCCGCGCCGTCGACCTTGAAGCGGATCTTCGAGCAGCCGGACATCAGCGAAGCGACGATTTCGACCGCGTTGCCATGGTCGACTTCTTCCTCGCTCCAGTCGTAGAAGTAGTCCGACTTCGACTTGCCGTACGCTTTCGCCAGGGCTTGCGCGCCGACGATGATTGCGCGGTCGATGGCGGTCGAGGCAACCACGTTCGACTCGGTGTAGGTCACGCCGTCACCGCCGCCCGAATCGACTACCACGCTGTCGCCAGCGTTGAAGCGGATCGCGTAGCGGTTCATGCGCTTGATGAGCATGCCATTCCACATGATCGTTTCGTACGCATCGAACAACGGGTGCTTGACGCCGCCCGACTTGCGCTCAAAAGCGTTTTGCATCGCCTGACGCCATTGGGTCTGCGAGGTGCGCGACTGCATGTACAGCCACTGGCGCTCCGTGACGAACATCGCCCACAATGGGTCGTTCCAGGCGCGGTCGTCCTGCTCGATGCGGATCGATTGCAGCGAGGTCGGGGTTTCGCGCAGGGTCGACACGATGCGGTCGATGTCCTGCAGGGTCAGCGCATCGTTGGTGCCGATGTCGACCGGGCTGGTTGCATCGTTGGCCGCGAAGTAGCGATTTTTGGTCGGGGCGCGAACGCTGTTGACCATCGTCTCGGCGAAATCCGGGTCGGTTTGGAGCGGGACAACCCAGTCCGACGTTGCTTGCGCGCCGCGAGCACCAGCCAATTGCACGAGGCAAGTCTGGTCTTCATAGCGCTGCATCCAGCCTTGCAGGCCACCCATTGCGACCGTGCGCAGGTTATGCACCGTGCGCTTTTGGGTCATCTTCGCGCCGGAGTCTGCGCCACCGCGAACTTGGTTGATGCTGACATCCATCGAGCTGGACGTGAGCTGCATCATCTTACCGGCCACGCGCTTGTCGCCCATGATCGGTTTGCCTTGCAGCATGTTGAACAGGTCGACCGAAACGGTATCGCCCGCGCCCTTGGAGAGGTCGCCGGTTTTGACGATCGGGTAATCGGCGCTGGTCTGGCCCTTCGCTTTGGCGGCGAAGTCACCTTCTTTCGGCATCGAGCCGGACATCAGGTTCATAAAACCGGGGGCCGTCTGCACTTTAGCAAACAGGCCCACCGAGTACACTTTGCGCGCGAGGGCGCTGCCTACTGGGATAGTCGTGGACATGGAGTTCCTTTATTAGAGACTGGCGAGGTAAGCGTCCATTTGGGCCGGGGTCATCCTGCCCATCTTGGACGCCAGTTGTGCGGTTGACATTTGCTCTGCTGCAGCGGCTTCATCGGCCGCTACAGGTTCGCCTGCCGGGAACTGCGACAAGGATGTCGGAATGGCTTTGGCGGCTGTTGCCACCTTTGCCGCCGCTGCTTGTTTCAGTGCCGCGTTGTCTAATGCAGATGGTGGTTTCTTGGTGCCTGGGATTTCGATTTCGCCCAGCGTGGTCTCAACCAGTTGGAGCACCTTGGCGAAGCGTTCGGCGATGGGTTGATCCGCCCATTCCGGTTTGTCGCGCAAGGTTGCATCGAATTCTTTGGCCAGCTCGAAGGCTTCCGGGTTTGCAGCTTGGATGTGCGCCATCTTTGGCAGCGAATCGATGGCCTCTTGGACCGTCATCGCGTCATTGTTGGCACGCTCGCGCGCAGCTTGTTCGGTCGATTTTTCCAGCGGGTGTACTTTCGCTTCGAGCGTCTTGACCAGCTCGCGCATGGCTTTCAGCTCTTTTGCGACCGTGGGAAAATCTTCCTCCAGCATTGCGAGGCGGTCTGCATCTTCCGTGTCCAGTTCCGTGGTGTCGGCGGGCTCACCTGTTTTCGCCGTGGGTTTCGGGACCAGCAATGCGGCTTCGAGGGTAGCGATACGGGCGCGGGTCTCGGCCACTTCGCGTTCAGCCTGGGCGGCGCGGTTGCGCTCGCTTTGCAGGACCGAATACGGAATGACATGTTTCCCGTCTTTCGTTGCTACACCTTCCGGCTCCGGTTCTTCTTCCTTTGCTGCCTGGGTTGGTTCTGGTTCCGCCTTACCCGGTTCGTCAGCCTTCACGGCCGGTGCTGCGGGTTCGTCCTTCGGGGTAGGGTTCGCCTCTTCGCGGCCCTGCTCCTCGAACAATTTCAAGGCATCGCTTGCACTCAACTCAAGTTCCATCTGTCACCATCTCCACGTATCGCGTCGGTCGCGTAGGTTTTGTTCATTGGCCGTGATCTCCCGCAAGGCCCATCGGGTATAGCCAGAGTAACCAGCGAAAAATTATTCGCTGTCGGCGTGTCAAGAAATATTTGCTCTGTTGATAAAAAGAGACCCGCACTAGGCGGGTCCGGGGTTACTTCGCTGCGGGCTTAGCCGGAGGCGGCTTGTTCTTGCCGTTGATCTCGGCCACTTCCTTGGAGGCGGCTGCGGCGATTTCTGCGGCCTTGAGGGTCGCGCGGGCGGCGATGTTGGCCTTCTCGATGTCGACGCGACCACGGACTATGTGCGCGCTCTCCTGGGACGCGATCTCGGCCGAGCGGTTGGTCGATTCAATCTCTTTCTGCATCAAATCAGCCTTGAGGGTTTCGATCAGCGCCTTCAACGATTCCACTTCGGCATGGGCCTGCTCGACGCTGGCGTCGGCGTCCGGGTTTCCACCAGCTCCAGCGGCCTGGGTCTCCGCCGTGATCTTTGCGGTGTCGGCCTCCAGCTTGGCGATTGCGGCCGTCTTCTGCTGCAGTTCGAGCTGGAACATCTGTTCTTCCTTCGCCTGCTGCGCCTGGGCGGCGGCTTGTGCCTGCTGCTTGCCCTGGGGCGAGTCGTCGGGCAGCTTGAGGATCGTGCGCAGGCGGTCGATGACGATCTGCTTGCCGGGGAGGTCGGACGCTTCCACCCACAAGTCAGCCATGGCGGCTTGGGCTTCTGGCGGCAACGACTTGGTGATTTCGGTGAGCTGGGTCATTACCTGCATGCGGTAGGTCGGCGTCGACTTCACATCGTCCAGCACGATCTTGGCGCGCAGCTTCGACACGTCATTGATGACGATCTGCTCGCCGGTCTCCGGGTCTTGGGCGGGCTGGTTCAGGTAGATGATCCGCTCGCTGGAGCCGCTGCCCAGCTTGACGACGGCCGGGGCATCCTTGAGGTCTTCCTGCAGGAGCGAAAACAGCAGCTCGCCCACGAGACGGCGGGCGAAGGTGAAGTTGTCATTGATCTCGCCCAAGGTGGTCAAGCCTTGGTCGATCAAGCTATTGATGGCGAGGCCCGAACTGGCGTTCGAGTTCTGGCCCATCATGGCCTTGTGGATGCCGGAGGCTTCCGCGATCTCGGCCTTGGCATCCTGGAGCGCCTGCCCCTGGGCCGGGGCCAGGACCGCGCCGTCTTGCACTTCAAACTTCGAGGTCGGGCGGCGGTTCGGGTTGAGCTGAATGTACGCATCCGGGCGCGCGATCTCCTGCATGGCCAGGTTGTGATCGGTCACGGCGTCCGAGTCGGCGATGACGCGGCGGCTGTTCAGGAGCCAGAGCTGTTTCGATTTACGCGCGTTGATCTCATCCTGTGGGGAGATCATCGTGCGGATCAGGCCGTACGGGACCGAGGTAAGGTCTTCCCTGTAGCCGAAGAACGGCACGTAGGGGAACGACTTGTGCTGGTATGGGCTGGGCACGTCGAACAGGTAGTGCGGTCCGCAATACCACGCCAGCCGGATGCGCTGGAATACCGCCTCGCGCACCACGCCTACGCCAGCGACCAGTGCCTCACAGTGGCGCGGGTTGTTGATGTCGAATTCGATCACGCGGCCGTTGGGCAGCTTCATGACGTGGGCCTTGACCCAC
>JBBJNO010000009.1:0-5188 GCA_037720875.1 Luteimonas sp.
GCACTGGTGGCATCCGCCGCTGGATCGCGGCGTGCGTACGCGCTGTTCCGACGATTACCTGTGGTTGCCACTGGCCGCGTGCCGCTATCTGCAAACGACGGGCGACGCGGCCGTGCTCGACGAGCAGGTGTCGTATATCGAAGGCCGGCCGGTCAATGCCGACGAGGAATCGTATTACGACCTGACCACGCGCTCGTCGTTGCGTGAAACGCTGTACCAGCACTGCGTGCGCGCGCTGGAACGCGGCCTGTCCGCGCTGGGAGAACGCGGCTTGCCATTGATCGCGACCGGCGACTGGAACGACGGCATGAACCGGGTGGGCGAGGGCGGCCGGGGCGAGAGCGTGTGGCTCGGGTTCTTCCTGTACGACGTGCTGACACAGTTTTCGCCGATTGCGCGCGCCCGCAATGAGGTCAATTTCGCCGAGCGTTGCCTCGCGATGGCGGAACAACTGCGCGGCAATCTGGAACAGCACGCGTGGGATGGCGCGTGGTATCGGCGCGCGTGGTTCGACAACGGCGCGCCGCTCGGCTCGACCGCCAGCGACGAATGCAAAATCGATTCGATCGCGCAAAGCTGGTCGGTGCTGTCGCGCGCAGGCGATCCCGCGCGCACGCGGCAGGCGATGGCATCCCTCAACGAGCACCTGGTGCGCCGCGATGCCGGCCTGATCCAACTGCTGGACCCGCCCTTCGACAAGACTGCGCAGGATCCCGGCTACATCCGCGGCTACGTGCCCGGCGTGCGCGAGAACGGCGGGCAATACACGCATGCGGCGATCTGGGCGACGATGGCCTTCGCCGAACTCGGCGACAGCGAACGCGCGTGGGAATTGATGCGGCTGATCAACCCCGTCAACCACGGCCGCAGTGCGGAAGACATCGCGGTTTACAAGGTCGAACCGTATGTAGTCGCCGCCGACGTCTACGCCGTCGCACCGCACGTCGGCCGCGGCGGCTGGACCTGGTACACGGGATCGGCCGGCTGGATGTACCGCCTGGCGGTGGAATCATTGCTCGGCTTGCGCCGCGAAGGCGACACGTTGCGGCTGTCGCCGTGCATCCCGAAAGAGTGGCCGGAATACAACATGCGCTACCGCTATCGCGACACGGTGTATCGGATCCGTGTGCGGCAGCAATCGACGGGTGAATCACGCCTGAGCATCGATGGCGTCGAGCAATCGGCGTTGGTGATTCCGCTGCGCGACGATCGCGTGGATCATGTCGTCGAGGTGTGGCTGGCTTTCAAAGGGGACGGAGGTAATTAAGCAGGGTTTTCTTACCTGACATCGGGAGCTTCACCTCCACACGTCGCAGCACTCAAGCGTCACGCTGGCACCATCCAGACAGCTAGCGTCCAACGACCATGCCGCGTCAGTCTCGACTTGAACTTCCAGGCATTCCAATGCACGTCACCCAGCGCGGTGTAAACCGTGGCGCGATCTTCATCGATGACGACGATCGCCATCACTATCGTTGCCTGTTACGCGAGGCATGCATGAAACACAACGTGGCCATTCACGCCTTCGTTCTCATGGACAACCATGTCCACCTGCTCCTCACGCCAACGCGGCCTGGTGATCTGTCCAGGGCGATGCGCGCGGTCGGACAAAACCATGTGCAAGCCTTCAACAGCCGTCACCGACGCTCCGGCCCGCTCTGGCAGGGACGTTTCAAGTCGTGTCTTGTCGACTCCGACAACTACCTGCTGACGGTGATGCGATATATAGAGCTCAACCCGGTCCGCGCGGCCATGGTGGCTTCTCCGGAGGATTACAGGTGGTCCAGTGTGCATACCCATCTGGGCCTTGCGCGCGATTCGCTGATGACAGTGCATGCCTGCTACGAAGCACTGGGATGCGATGCCAGAGCGCGCCAGTCCGCTTATCGGGATTGGCTGTACTCAGGCCTCGTGGAGGAAGACACTGCCGCGATTCGTCGTCATCTCACGCAAGAACGGGCGCTGGGTGACAAGCGTTTCCAGCGCATGGTTGAGATGACGCTCGGACGTCCGGCCGCTTGCCGCCCGCGCGGGCGGCCGAGGAAGGTTGAGATCGTTTAATTACCTCCGTCCCCTTTGATCCGTCCCCTTTGATCGGGTGTCGGCTCCGGCGAGAGAGTAGCCGAACGGGGTCAACCTGACCCCGTTTTTAATGTTTCGGCGCTGGCTGGCGCGTGATGCTCGCGCCCGCCTTCCCCGACACGAACTCCACCGCGTTGCCCAGCACATCGGTCCCGCGCACAGGCCAGCCAAGCGTCAACTACTTGCAAGTGAACCTGACCCCGTTTTTCGCGCGAGTCGCGCGCCGGGGAACAGTGCCAGGTAGGCGCCGATCAGCGCCGACACCGCGCCGCTGGCACCGATGATCAGCCGGTCCGGCGTGCCGATCGCGATCATCGCCGCGAGGTTCGCCACCGCCCCGCCAAGCAGGAACACCACCAGCAACCGCCGCGGCCCCATCGCGCGCTCGGCCGGCAGACCGAAGATCAGCAGGAACAGCAGGTTACCCAGCAGGTGCGCCCAGTCGGCGTGCAGGAACAACGCAGTCACCAACCGCGCCGCGCTGCCGCCCCGCAGCGCCTGCCACCAGTCGGCCGGCGTCGCCAAGCCGCCTGACAATGCGCCCCAATCGAGCATCAGTCGCCGTTGCTCCGGGTCGGGCAGCAGCGCCGAGGCGACAAAGCACAACCACAGCGCCGCGAACACCAACGGCGTCGCCCACCGCTTGCGCGGCTTCTGCCGCGATGGCAGCGCGATGAACATCCCTCAGGCCTCCTTGCGGCAAGGGTCGGCAAGGACTGCCGACTCGTTTGGCTGAAGGCAACGGGACGCGAGAAAAACAGGGGACGTCATGGGTTGGCGCAAGCGCAGCAGTCTGACAGGCACATTTTTAGCTTTGTGTCAATGCCACGTTACAGTGGATACGATGTCGTATGCCGGGCCTCCCTGCGCGCGCGCAGGCCCGCCGGTTCCACGCAATCGATCGTAAAAACCATTGTTCGGAGCAGTTCAAATCGTGGACAACCCCAAATCTTCCGAAAGGCTTGCAATTACTGGGCTGTAGGCCGAGCCGCTCGAAACGAACCGGACACTACTGGACTTTGATCTACATTCAGACACGAACTTCTGGTGAGCCAGGCTGCTGTCAACCGGCATGCGGGCCTGACCTCACACTGACACAACGGAGCAGGTCATGCGACGATGGAACGGCTGGGGCGATGATGCCACTTCGATCGACCTGAACGAGGCGGCGCGCGCCATGATGAGCGCTCGCCTGGGACCAGGTTTGCCGGGGCGCGATGCCACGCGCGAAGAAATCCTGGTGCAAATTCCCGCAACACGCCTGCCCGCTCATGCACTGATCCAGACTGAGGCCGCCACCCGCTTTGCCATGGCCCTGGGCGAGAGTTTTGCGGACTGGATCCGCAAGCGCTTTGGCGCCCTGCCCCCGGTGCCCGATGGCGTGGCCTTCCCCGAGTCTGAAGCCCAAGTGCGCGAGTTGCTGGACCTGGCGCACGCCCACAACTGGATCGTGATCCCGTTTGCTGGCGGCACCAGCGTGGCCGGGCATCTGGACTGCCCCGTCAGCCAGCGCCCCATCCTGTCGATCAACCTCAGCCGCATGAACCGCCTGCTGCACCTGGACAAAATCAGCCAGCTCGCCACCTTTGACGCGGGCACGCCGGGGCCGCTGGTCGAGGCGCAATTGCGCGCCCACGGCTACACGCTGGGGCATTTTCCGCAGTCGTTCGAGTACTCCACCGTGGGCGGCTGGGTGGTGACGCGTTCCAGCGGCCAGCAGTCGCTGCGCTACGGCCGCATAGAACAGTTGTTTGCCGGCGGGCGACTGGAGTCGCCAGTGGGCACACTGAGCATCCCGACCGTGCCCGCCGCCAGCGCCGGACCGGACCTGCGCGAGCTGGTACTGGGCTCGGAAGGCCGCTTTGGCATCCTGACCGAGGCCGTGCTGCGGGTGTCACCGCTGCCTGAGCATGAGAGCTTTCATGCGTTGTTCTTTCCCGGTTGGGATGCGGCCGAATTGGCGGTGCGCGAACTGGTGCAACGCAAGCTGCCGCTGTCCCTGCTGCGCCTGTCCAACGGCATTGAGACCGAAATCAACCTCACGCTGGCCGGCCACGCGCGCCTGATCGGCTGGTTGCAGCGCTATTTGTCGTTGCGCGGCTGTGGCGAGGGCAAGTGCATGCTGATGCTGGGCGTAACGGCCGACAAACGCACCGCTCGACACGTCCTGCGCGAGGCGCGACGCCTGCTGGCGCGCCTCGGCGCGGTCTACATCGGACCCGCCATGGGCAGCAAATGGGCCACCAACCGTTTCAAGGGCCCTTACCTGCGCAACACACTGTGGGAGCTGGGTTACAGCGCCGACACGATTGAGACGGCGGTGGACTGGCCGCAAGTCAAGCCCCTGATGCTGGCCATGGAGCAGGCTTCACGCGATGTGTTTGCGCAATACGGCGAGCGCGTGCACGCCTTTACCCACCTGTCGCACCTGTACCCGCAGGGCAGCAGCATTTACTCGCAATTCGTGTGGGCCACGGCCCCTGGCGGCTTTGCGCCCAACTTTGAGCGCTGGCAGCGCCTCAAGGCGGCGGTGGCAACCGCCATCGCGGCGCACGGCGGCACGGTGAGCCACCAGCATGGCGTGGGGCGTGACCATGCCTCCCACCTGGCGGACGAGAAAGGCCCCCTGGGCATGGCCACGCTGGCGGAACTGTGCCGCCACTTTGACCCCAAGAAGATCATGAACCCCGGCAAGCTGCTGCAGGACGAAGGCCCATGGGCGAGTTGACGGCAAGCAACCAGCGAGCGCAGGCCCTGGCGCAGCTTGACGCTCAAGCGTGGGACCTGGTGGTGATTGGTGGCGGCATCAGCGGCGCGGGGGTGGCACAGCAAGCCGCCCGCCGCGGCTGGAAGGTGCTGTTGATCGAGCAGCGTGATTTTGCCTGGGGCACCTCCAGCCGGTCCTCCAAGCTGGTGCATGGGGGCTTGCGCTACCTCAAGGAAGGCGATATCAAAACCACCCTGTACTCGGTACGCGAGCGACAGCGCCTGATGCGAGAGGCGCCGCAGCTGATCGAGCCGCAGAGCTTTTTGTTTGCCGATTGCGCGGGACGCAAGCCGATCCGATGGCTGTTTCAACTCGGTTTGATGATGTACGACCTGATGG
>JBBJNO010000009.1:5198-20605 GCA_037720875.1 Luteimonas sp.
GCAGCCACGGCTGGGCCAATCTCGCCACCACCCAGACATTGGCGCCGGGCCTGGCGCCGCCCAACATGCGGGGCGCCATGGTGTTTCAGGACGCCAAGACCGACGATGCCCGCCTGGTTTGGCGCGTGCTCTCGGAGGCGCAACGCGACGGTGCGCTGGTGCTGAATTACGTGGCGGCACACGCACTGCAACTGGATGGCGGCCGGGTCCTCGGCCTCACGGTGCAAGATATGCTGACGGGTCAGCAGGTCCAGGTGCGCGCCAAAGCGGTGGTCAACGCCACCGGTGCTTGGGCGGATCGGCTGCGCGCTGCGGTTGGCGGCAAGCCGATGCTGCGCCCGCTGCGCGGCAGCCATCTGGTGGTGCCGTTCTGGCGTTTGCCCGTGGCGCAATCCATCAGCCTGATGCATCCACGCGATGGTCGACCCGTGTTTCTCTACCCCTGGGAGGGCGCCACGCTGATTGGCACCACCGACTTGGATCACCGCGAGGACCTGGACCGAGAGGCGTCCATCACGACACAGGAAGTGGACTACCTGATCGAGGCGGTGAACGACCAGTTTCCTGCGGTCGCACTGTGCGCCGCCGATATCAGCGCCTGCTACGCCGGTGTGCGACCGGTGGTGGATGACGGCTCTGGTACGGCGTCCAAGGCGGCGCGTGACCATGTGGTGCTGGATGAAGCAGGCCTGATCACGCTCACCGGAGGCAAGCTCACGACGTTTCGTCTCATGGCGCAAGACGCGCTGGTGCTGGCGGCTGCGCATGTGGGCAAGCCTTTTGTGCGCGACGACGCCGTCATGTTCACCCCGGTCGGTGATTTGAATCCACGCTGGAGCGCAGCGGTGCGGCACCGGCTGGCGGCGCGCTATGGCTATCGCGCGCAAGAACTCAGCATTCACGCGATGGATGCCGAACTGCAAGCCATCCCCGGCACCCGCACCTTGTGGCTGGAGCTGACCGTGGCGGCGCAACATGAAGCGGTGGTGCATCTGGATGACTTGTTGTTGCGGCGCACCCGGCTGGGCATCCTGTTGCCGCGGGGTGGTCTCGATCATCTGCCCCGCATTCGCGCGTTGTGCGAGCCCCACCTGGACTGGAACGAGGCGCAATGGGCGACAGAAATCGAGCGCTACCGCGTATTGATTGCCGCACACTACAAGCTGCCCGACCCTACCCAGACGGCGGTGCGCCCATGAGCAAGACCTACCTGCTGGCGATCGACAACGGCACCCAGAGCGTGCGCGCCCTGCTCTTTGATTTGCACGGCAACCTGGTGGACAAGGCGCAGGTGAGCATCGACACCTACCAGTCACCTCATGCAGGCTGGATGGAGAACGACCCCGAAGCCTTCTGGCAAGCGTTGTGCCAAGCCTTCCAGCGGCTGTGGGCCAGCACGGCGGTGCCCAAGAGCGCGATTGCTGGTGTGGTCATCACCACCCAACGCGGCACCACCATTGCGCTGGACCAGCAGGGCCAGCCCTTGCGCCCTGCCATGATCTGGCTGGACCAGCGCCGCGCCGACCAGACGCCTAAGCTGGCTTGGTGGTGGGACGCTGCCTTCCGTGCCATTGGCATGCGCGATACCGTGCAATTTTTTCAGCGCGAAGCCGAGGCCAACTGGATCGCACAGCACCAGCCTGAACTCTGGGCCAAGACCGACAAATACCTGCTGCTTTCCGGCTACCTCAACTACCGCTTTACCGGTCGTTTTGTCGATTCGGTAGCATCCCAGGTGGGCTACATCCCGTTCGACTACAAAAAGGGTTGCTGGGCCGCGCCGCTCGACTGGAAATGGCAAGCCCTGCCCATCACCGTCGCCATGCTGCCCGAGTTGGTGCCAGCAGGAACCATCATCGGCCAGGTCAGCGCCCAAGCCGCGCTGGACACCGGTATTCCAGAAGGACTACCGCTGATCGCCGGTGCGGCGGACAAGGCCTGTGAGGTCATTGGCGCGGGCTGCCTCACCCCCGACATTGCCTGCCTGTCTTACGGCACGGCGGCCACCATCAACACCACCACCGCGCGCTACCTGGAGGCGACTCGCTTCATCCCACCCTATCAGGCGGCGATGCCGGGCCACTACAACACCGAGGTCCAGATCACGCGCGGCTTCTGGATGGTGAACTGGTTCAAGGAGCAGTTCGGCCTGCATGAGCAGCAACTGGCGCTGGAGCGCGGCGTAACCCCCGAGAGCCTGTTTGATGCGCTGGTCAACACCGTGCCCCCCGGCTCGCAGGGCTTGATGCTGCAACCGTTCTGGAACCCCGGCATCAAGGTACCTGGCCCGGAGGCCAAAGGCGCCGTGATTGGCTTTGGCGATGTGCACACCCGCGCCCACCTGTACCGCGCCATTCTGGAGGGCTTGGCCTACGCCCTGCGCGAAGGCAAGGAACGGATCGAAAAGCGCGGCGGCCAACGCATCACGCGCGTGCGGGTCTCGGGCGGCGGCTCGCAAAGCAATGCGGCGATGCAGATCACCGCCAACATCTTTAACCTGCCCTGCGAGCGGCCCCACCTGTATGAGACCAGCGGCCTGGGCGCCGCCATGCTGGCTGCCGTCGGCCTGAAGCTGCACCCCGACTTTGCCACCGCCGTGCGCGAGATGACCCGCGTCGGCCAGGTGTTTGAACCGGAACCCGAACACGCCTGCACCTACGAGCAACTCTACCGTCGCGTCTACTGCCGCATGTACCAACGCCTGCAACCGCTGTACCGCGATATTCGGGCGATCACGGGCTATCCGCCCCGGGGTTGACCGTCTTGTTACGATTCTCTCTGACGTTGGTCAAAAGGAGTCGGGATAGAAATGCCGCGCGCGCAACCTCAGGCAACAGCTTGGCTGTTTCGGCGTTTCCGCTGTACGTGCCCGTATAGCCATTCCCATAGTTCACGTTTCCACAAGCCCCCCTGCGATCCGGTGCCGAGCCGGCCTTGGCGACTGGCGTGCTGCGGGTATTCATCGCGTCCATCGAGCGCAGTCTTCGCACCGGCGCGCAGGCATCGGCGGAGTGCAATCCGCAAAGGGGACGGAGGTAATTAAGCACCATTGTGTGACCTTAATTGCCTCCGTCCCCTTTAATCCTCCCTTTAATCCCTTTAATCCAATCGTTAATTGCCTCCGTCCCCTTTAATCGCGCCTTTAATCGTTCGGGTCAGAGTGGACTTTCTCAGCAGCTATCGAGAAAGTGCACTCTGATCCTATTCTGAAGGTCGCGATCTGGCGGAACGTCTTGCCAACGCGTGCAACTGACGACGGACGGCCACAAGGTCTATCTGCAGGCCGTGGAAAACGCGTTTGGTGGCGGCATTGGTTACGCGATGCTGGTCAAGACCTACGGCGACGGCCCGCAATCACCTGAGCGCAAATACAGCCCGGTCGAGTTCGTGTCGGCTGAAAAAAAGGCAATCACCGGCAGCCCGGATATGGCGCATGTTTCGACCAGCTACGTCGAGCGCCAGAACTTGACCATGCGGATGTCGATGCGTCGCTTCACGCGCCTGACCAACGGTTTCAGCAAGAAGGTTGAGAATCACGCTCACGCGGTTGCATTGCACTTCATGCCTGTCAATCCACGGACGGCGGAATCCGTTTCCACCGATGAGACGGCTGGATGCGTGCGCGCTACCGTAAAGCGAGTGGGGCACCGAAGCCGCGTCAGGGATTTGCGACACGACACCCTTTGCTGTCTCCGGGCAAAAGCCGCGGGTCGAGACCCGCCCTACAAACCCTGCCTTTCCCCCTCACCCCGCTGATACAACACCCGCTCCGGCTTGTGCAACGCAAACCCCTGCGCATAATCCACGCCCAGCGCACGCAGCGTCGCCAGCTTCTCGTCGCTGTCGACCCATTCGGCGACGATCTCGTGTTTCAGCTGGTGGCCGATCTCGGTGATGGCGTCGATGATCGAATGGCTCATCGGGTCGGTGTCGATGTCGCGGACGAATGCGCCGTCGATCTTGATGACATCGACCGGCAGGTTCTTGAGATAACCGAACGAGGACATGCCGGCGCCGAAGTCGTCCAGTGCGACCAGGCAGCCGACCGCGCGCAGGCGCTCGATGAATTTGACCGCACGCGCCAGGTTGCGCACCGCTTCGGTTTCGGTGATCTCGAAGCACACCCGCGAGGGCTTGACCCCGTGGAGTTCGATCAAGTCGAGCACGAAATCGGCCAGCGCGTCGTCTTCCAGTGAGGACGCGGACAGGTTGATCGCGCAGCGGCCGAGCGGCTGGCCGCTGACATGCAGGTTGTCGAAATGGGAAATGGCCTGGGCGATGACCCAGCGATCCAGCGTCGGCACCATGCCGTAACGCTCGGCCGCGGGCAGGAACGCGCCGGGTAGCACCACATTGCCTTCCTCGTCGCGCAAGCGCAGTAACAGCTCGATATGCGGGCCGGGGTTGTCGTGTGCCGATGCGGGCTGCGTTTGCAGCGGCACCACTTCCTGGTAATCCAGCAGCAGGCCGTTTTCTTCCATCACCCAGCGCAGGCGGTGCGCCCATTCCATCTCGCCGCGGCGGCGGATGGTCTCGTCGTCCTGTTCGGAATAGAAATGGATGCGGTTGCGTCCGCGGTCCTTGGCCATGTAGCAGGCGGCATCCGCATGCGACAGCACGTCGCGCAGGGTCTGGCCGCTACGCTCGATCATCACCACGCCGATGCTGGTGCTGACCATGTAGCTGCGTTGCTCCCAGACATAGACGTAGCCCTCGATGCGCGTGCGCAGGCGCTCTGCGAGAATCTGCGCGCCTTCGAGATTGGTATTGAGCGCGAGCACGCCGAACTCGTCGCCGCCCAGTCTTGCCAGCACATCGCCGCCGCGCAGCTGGTCGGCCATGGCCAGGGCGAGCTGGCTCAGCAACTGGTCGCCGGCGAGATGGCCGGAGGTGTCGTTGATCAGCTTGAACTGGTCGAGGTCGAGGTACAGCAACGCGCACGGCGGCCCGCCCTTGGCCACGGCGGCGAGGGCGCGCTCGAGATGGCGCTCGAACTCGCGCCGGTTGTAGAGCTCGGTCAGCGCATCGTGCGTGGCCTGGTAGGTGAGCAGATCGGTCAACTGGCGCTGGTCGGAGATGTCCTTGGCGACCATCAGCAGCCTGTGCTCGCCCTCGACCTCCACCGGCGCGATCGACGTGCTGGCCCAGAACCGGTCATCGTTGAGCGAGCACAGCACCGCCTCGACGTTGCGCCACTCCGCCGCCCCGTCGATTTTTTTCAGCAGTGCACGTATCTCGGGATTCTCGAATAGCGCCTCCAGCGAGGCGCCGTTGCCGACTTCGCTGCCCAGGCGTTCGCGGGCGGCCTGGTTGGCGTAGTCGATGCGTCCCGTGTCCATGCGCGCCAGCAGCACCAGCGCCGGCATCATCTCGTTGAGGCTGCGCAGGCGTTGCTCGCTTTCGCGATAGCGCCGGCTCATCTGCCATCCGAGGTCGATGGCGCGGCGCCGCGTGGTGGCCACCGACCACACCAGCAGCGCCAGCAACAGGCTGGCGATGAGACCGGGCAGCACGACCGACTGGTGCCATGCCGAACCGGTGGTGGCCTCGTCGGTCGCATGCATGACCACGCGCCATGTGCGGCCGCCGTAGGCAAGTTCGCGATCGAAGCGATGGCCCGATCCGGCATCCAGCCGACGCGCCGGATGCGAGTCGTACAGCGGCAACGAGACGCCGTCGCTGACATCGGTGACTACCACGTGCAAGCGGCGCTGCGCTTCGTCCGGCAGCGCGGTTTCGATCAGGCTGCCGATCCGGAACGACACCCCCAGCGAACCCTGCATGCGCTGGCGCCGTTCGGCCACGCTGTGCGGTGGCGCGCCGCGGCTATACACTGGCAAGCGCAGGGTGATGCCATCGACCGGAACCTGCGGGCCGCTCTGCACCAGCCGGAACGGCGCCGACAGGGCAGACCGATCGTTGTCGCGCGAACGCAGCACCGCCACCAGGTTCGGCGGCTGGCGCATGACATCGAGCCCGACCACGTGCTCATTGCCGGGCAGGGGCGCCACCAGTTCGGAGATGTAATGTTCGCCGTCGTCGCGCAGCTGACGCCGGGCGTAGACGATCGCCTGCAGGCTGGGGAAGGCCATGCGCGGCTTGAGGTTGGCATAGGCATTGGCGAACCGGACGGCGTCCATATCCCCGGAAGTGAGGAACAAGGTCTGCACCGCACGCACGAGCAAGGTGCATGCCTGCAACTGATCGACCAGAGCGCCGTAGCCGTTCTCGGTCAGTTGCGTCAGCACGCGCTGCTGCTCGATGTCCACGCGGCGCTGCTGCAACGCGGCAGCCCAGTACGAAAGGGCGATGCCCAGCGCCAGCGCAATCAGGCTCCACGTCCAGGCCGGCCAGCCAAAAGGGGCTGGACGCCCTGGTAATACGCCAGATGACGTCTCAGTGGCGGGTGGAGCGTTGAACGCGTCCTGTGTCTGCACGAGAATTCCTGGTCACTGTCCCCGATGGGACGATCTTAATACCGGCAGCATGCCGTGGTCATGATGGATGCATGCCTCTGGCGGGTGATCGACGCGTCGAGGCGCTCGCCCAGACGCTTCTCGCGCCGCTCGGGGACCTGAGGGGTGGTGCTGCTTCTCTACAAGAGTGGGTGCGGCGCGCCCGTGCAACGCGGGCACAAAAAAACCGCCCGGCATGATCGCCGGGCGGTTGTTGGTGAGGCCGATCAGTTCTTCGCGTCGTCCGCAGCCGCAGGCGGCGCGCCATCGCTGATCTCCGCAACCAGCCCACGCTTCACCAGCAACGGCTGGATGTCCGGATCCTTGCCGGCGAAATCGCGGAACAGTTGCGAGGCGTCCTTGTTGCCGCCCTGCGACAGCAGCGTCTGCCGGAAACGATCTCCATTGGCACGCGTCAGGCCGCCGTTTTGCTTGATCCACTCAGTCGTGTTGGCGTCGAGGATTTCGGACCAGATGTAGGCGTAATAGCCCGCCGAATAGCCGCCCATGATGTGGCTGAAATACGGCGTGCGGTAACGCGGCGGCACCGGCGCGTAATCGGTGCCGTTCTGTTTCAACGCGGCATCTTCAAACGCCATCACGCCAGCCGCGTCCGGGATCTTGTCGCCCGGGATCTGGTGCCAGCGCTGGTCGAGCATCGCCGCGCCCAGGTACTCGGTGGTGGCGAACCCCTGGTTGAATTTCGACGCCGCCAGTACCTTGTCCAGCAACGCCTTGGGCATCGGTTCGCCGGTCTGGTAGTGCTTGGCGTAATTGGCCAGCACCGACGGCCAGTCGGCCCACATCTCGTTGACCTGCGACGGGAATTCGATGAAGTCGCGTGGTACGTTCATCGTGTAGTACGGGTATTGGACGTCCGAGAAGATGCCGTGCAGCGCATGGCCAAACTCGTGGAACATCGTGGTGACTTCATCCCACGTCATCAGCGTCGGCTTGCCGGCCGAGGGCTTGGGGATGTTCAAGTGGTTGGCGATGACCGGCGTCTGCCCCAGCAGTTCCGACTGCCCCACGTACATGTTCATCCACGCGCCACCGCGCTTGGATTCGCGCGCGTACATGTCGGCGATGAAGATGGCGAGTTGCTTGCCATCGGCATCGAACACGTCGTAGGTGCTGGTATCGGGGTGGTATTTCGGCAGGTCGGTGCGTTCCTTGAAGGTGATGCCGTACAGCTGCGTCGCGGCGTAGAACACGCCGTTCTCCAGCACGTTCTTCATCTCGAGATAGGGTTTCAGTTGCGACTCGTCGAAGTTGTATTTGTCCTGCCGCACCTTCTCGGAATAAAACGCCCAATCCCACGGCTGCAACTGGAACGTCGGCTGGCCCTTGGCCTTCTGCTCGCGATCGATCATCGCCTGCAGGTCGACGGCTTCGCGTTTGGCGTTGGCCACAGCTGCAGGCGCGAGCTGGCCCAGCATCTGGTTGACGGCCTGCGGCGTCTTGGCGGTTTCATCGGCAAGCACATAAGCGGCGTGCGTGGGGTAGCCCAGCATCTTGGCCTTCTCGGCACGCAACTTCAGCACCCTGGACACGATGGCGGTGTTGTCGAACTTGCCACCGTGGCTGCCGCGCGCGACCGATACCTTGTGAAGCTTTTCGCGCAATGCGCGATTCTGGAGCTGGGCCTCGGCCGGTTGTCCGGTGGTGTTGAGCAATGCGAGCACGTACTTGCCCTCCAGCTTCCGCGACTTGGCGGCTTCGGACGCCGCCGCGACCTGCTCGTCGGACAATCCTGCGAGCTCCTCGCGCGTATCGACGACCACCGCCGATGCATTCACCTCGTCCAGCACGTTCTGGCTGAACTTGGTACCGAGCGTGGCCAGTTCGGAATTGATCGCCTTGAGCCGGATCTTGTCCGCATCCGACAACTTGGCGCCGGCGCGTACGAAATCGGTGTGGTAGCGCTCGACCAGGCGCATGCCGACGGCATCCAGGCCCAGCGTGTTGCGCGTGTCGTAAATCGCCTTGATGCGCGCGAACAGTTTTGGATTGAGCCGGATGGCATCGCCATGCGCCGCGAACTTCGGCGAATAATCGGCATCGATCTTCTTGCGCGCGTCATTGGTGTCGGCGCTGTCGAGGTTGCCGAAGATGGTGCGTGCGCGTCCGAGCAACTGGCCGGACTTTTCCAGCGCAAGAATCGTGTTGTCGAAGGTCGGCTTGTCCGGATTGTTGGCGATCGCCTCGACCTCGCGAAGCTCATCGGCCATGCCGCGATCAAAGGCCGGCCCGAAGTCGCTGTCCTTGATCTTGTCGAAGGCCGGGTAGTTCAGCGGCAGCGTGCTTGGGGCGAACAGGGGATTGGCTTGCGTGGACACGTCGGCGGTTCCCGATGCAGTTTTGGCAGGAGCGGTGGCGGTCTGGGCATAGGCCGGCGCGGCGGCGCCGAGGATGGCGGCCAGCGCCATGGCGAGCGGGTGATTCATGCGGTTTTCCAAGGGTGACCAGCGGAACACGCAGCCTACCCGATGCCGGCTGAGCGGGCGCATGACGAAAGCCACAGTTGGTTCATGTGCCGTTGAATGCGCTGCGGCGGCAGTCCACGGAACCGGTTCACGCCACGGCAACCGCAGGCGCGGCATGGTGTCGGCCTTGCCCAATCGCCGCAAGAACGCGCTGTCAAACCTAATTCACAGAGGAGCTCACGATGGACGTCAAATCAGTCATGACCGCAGACCCATGCTGCTGCACACAAGACACGCCGCTGCGCGATGTCGCCAAAATGATGGCCGACCACGATTGCGGGCAGATCCCGGTGGTCGACTCGATGGACAGCAAAAAGCCGGTGGGCGTGGTCACCGACCGCGACATCACCATCCGCATCGTCGCCGAGGGCCGCGATGCCGCCACCACGACCGCCGCCGATGCGATGAGCACGCCGTGCAAGACCGTCACCATCGACACCAGCCTGAAGGATTGTGTCTGCCTGATGGAAGCGGAAATGGTGCGTCGCGTGCCGGTCGTCGATGCCGCCGGAAAGCTGGCCGGGATCGTCTCGATCGCCGACCTCGCGCTCGCCGGCAAGCAGGAAGCCACGGCTGAAGTGGTCACGAAGGTCTCGGAGCCGACCGCGAAACAGTGATTCGCCGATGCATCGCCGGGGCGTAAACTCCGGCGATGCCGTCAGCAACCGACAGCCCGAGACCACCCAGGCCGCCGCTGCGCAATGTCGTGGCGATGCTGCACGTGGCCAGCGTGCAACGTGCAGCCGCGTTTTATGCGCTGCTGGGGCTTGAAGCAGGCAACACGCATCACGAGCCCGATTGTGGCGAAGAGCCAGTGTGGGCGTGGTTGCAATCGGCCGATGGCGCGAGCCTGATGTTGACGCAGGCGGATGCGCACGTCGATCCGGCTGTGCAAGGCGTGTTGTTCTATCTCTATTGCGACGATGTCACGGCGATGCACGCATCGCTGTCAGCCGGTGGCGTGGCCGTCGGCTCCGTCTCCTATCCGTTCTATTGTCCTTGCGGTGAGTTCCGAGTCACCGACCCGGACGGTTACGTCTGCATGGTTGCCCATACCTGATCCAACGTGCGAGGGGAATGCCTGATGAAACGTGCTCTGGGGTTGTGTGTGTTGTTGTTCGCAGGATCGGCATGGTCTGCCGAAACCATCAAGTATCTGGCGCTGGTCGACGGCGGCAAGCAGGCCGGCCATCAGATCGTCACCCGTGGCGATGATGGCGTCACCCGCGTCGATTACATTTTCAAGGACAACGGACGCGGACCGGAACTGAAAGAGGAGTTCACGCTCAACGACGACGGCACCTTCAAGACCTACAAGGTCAAGGGCACCTCGACGTTTGGCGCGCCGGTCGACGAATCGTTTTCATTCGACAACGGCAAGGCGCAGTGGAAATCGAAATCCGACCAGGGCCAACAGGCCGTGACCGGCACGGCGCAGTATTCGCCGCTGGGCGGCGCGCCGGAATCCACGTCGGTCGCATTGGCGGCGCTGTCAAAGCGCGCGGACGGCAAGCTGCCGTTGATCCCGAGCGGCACGTTAACCATGCGCAAGCTGGTCGAGGCCGAGGTCGTCAACGGCGCCGAAAAGCGCCGGGTGCAACTGGTGGCGCTTACGGGCGTCGGTTTTACGCCGAGCTTTGCATGGGCGACGACCGATGCCTCACCGCGACTGTTCGCCTACATCGCCCCTGGTTGGCTACAGTTGATCGAGGATGGTTGGCAGGGCAATGCCAGCGCGCTGGAAGAAAAGCAGAAGATTGCCGAAGGCGAGGCGCTGGTCGACATGCAAAGGCGTCTGGCGCATCCGCTTGCCGGCGCCACGCTGATCCGCAACGCGCGCGTCTTCGACAGCGAACAGGCAACCCTGGGCGTCGCAAGCGACGTGCTCATCCGCAATGGCCGCATCGTCTCGATCTCGGGTGCCAACGCGCAGCAGTCCAAGGTCGATCATGTGGTCGACGCCGGCGGTCGCGTGCTGTTGCCGGGATTGTTCGACATGCACGGCCATGTCGGCCGCTGGGATGGTGGCCTGCAGCTCGGCGCCGGCGTCACCACGGTGCGCGACATGGGCAACGACAACGCCACGCTGCAGCAGGTGATGGCGCAGGAAAAAGCGGGGACCTTGCTGATGCCCAGCATTGTCGCCGCGGGCTTCCTTGAAGGCGAAAGCCCGATGTCGGCGCGCAACGGTTTCGTGATCAAGGATCTCGACGGCGCGAAGAAGGCCATCGACTGGTATGCGGGGCACGGCTATCCGCAGATCAAGATCTACAACTCGTTCCCGAAGGAGATCCTGCGCGACACCGTCGCCTATGCGCATGGCAAGGGGCTACGCGTCAGCGGCCATATCCCGGTGTTCCTGCGCGCGCAGGATGCGATCGACGCGGGCTACGACGAAATCCAGCACATCAACCAGGTGCTGCTGAACTTCTACGTCGACGACAAGACCGACACGCGCACACTGGAGCGCTTCTACCTGCCGGCCAAGCGCACGGCGGGGCTCGATTTCGATTCCAAGCCGGTGCAGGACTTCATCGCGACGCTGGCGGCCAAGCAGATCGTGGTTGATCCCACCATCACCACCTTCGACTTCATCCACCAGCGCGCCGGCCAGATGTCGCAGGCCTTCGCCAACGTCGCCGAACACATGCCGCCGGACGTGCAACGCGGTTTCCGCGTCGCCGAATTCAATATTCCAGACGACGCCACGGCCGCGCTCTACGACAAATCGTACGCCCGGATGGTCGAATTCGTCGGCCGCATGTACAAGGCCGGCGTGCCGCTGGTCGCGGGCACCGACGGGCTTCCCGGTTTCACCCTGCAGCGCGAACTGGAACTGTACGTGCAGGCGGGGCTGACGCCCGCCCAGGCCTTGCAGGTCGCGACGTGGAACGGTGCGAAGTACTCGAAGGTGCTCGACGACCGCGGTTCGATTGTGCCCGGCAAGCGCGCCGACCTGATCCTGATCGATGGCGATCCGACCACCAACATCAGCGACATCCGCAAGGTCGCGCTGGTGATCAAGGGCGACACCGCGTACTACCCAAGCGAAATCCACGAAGCGCTGGGCATCAAGCGCTTCGCGGAAGCCGTCAAGGTGCGCGACTCGAGATAAGCCCAAGTCGATCGCGGAGGATGTCGAGGCGGCGCTGGGGTGATTCAGTTGTTTCTTTTGCTGGTGTCCCGCGAAGCCGGGAAACCAGCGACTTGGGCCATTGAAATCATGGTCACTGGATTCCGGCCTGCGCGGGAATGACGAGAGACAGTACGTCTTATTGCATCTTTACGGCGTTGGCTCTCATCAGGATGTCCTTCGTCGCAGGCGACCACACGGACCACGCATGTCCGCCGTCGCGCACCAGCACCTGTTCCGGGCGCAGAAGAGGAGTCAGCAACGGCATCGCATCACGCAGGCGGTCAGCGTTGCCGTATGCCAACCACACATTCTTTGCGCGTTCCGGATCGCGCGCCCAGGTTTGCAGATGACGCCATAACTCGTACTGGAAATTATCGGCTTTGACGGCGGCCGGGGCGGGGCCTGGTTTCCATGCCGCAATGCCGCCCGCCGCCGCGATGTCCTGCAGCAACGGTTTCTCGCCCAGATATGGCGCCAGCAGCACGATGCCGTCCACCTCGTCGGGATGCGCGCGGTCGTACATCAGCGCGCCCATGCCGCCCATCGACGCACCGACCAGCCACACCTCTGCATACCCGCGTTTGCGCGCGGGCACGATGACTTCATCGTGCAGCCGCCGTTCCGCCTGCCCTTGCATGTAGTAACCGAGCGCGAGCCCGGTGAGGATGACATCGGCATCGGGCCATGCCGATTGCACCGCGTCGGCGATCCCGCTGCGTGCGAGGCCATCGACGCTGTCGCCACGTCCCGGCAACACCACCACCAGGCGCTGCGCTTTCTGCGGCGCTGCCAGCAGGGTGGTGGGGATGGGCTTGGAGGGATCACCTTTCGGGAAACATCCGAGCAACATGCCCAGCGACAACAACAGCCATGACCATGACAGCACACGCATTGTCTTTTCCTCATCTATGGAGATATTTCAACGCGACCCGCGCTCCTCGTGCGGCTTCGCCTTGCGATCGCTGAACAACGCGCTCAGGACCAGCGCGATGCCAAGCGCGGCGGCAATCAGGAACAACACCAGCGCGATTGCCGGATAACCGAACAACCGGTTGCTGCTATCCACGTCCATCATCATCGCCGAAGCCAGGATGAGTGCAGCCGTGATCACACCGGCGGTGATGCGGTTTGCGATCTTCTGCAAACTTTCCATCAGGTGTGATTCCTCCAGGCCGGTCATGCGCACCTGCAGGCGGTTCTCGGCCAGCAGCGAGAGGATCTCGGTCACCTTGCGCGGCGCTTCGCGCACCAGCATCTGCATTTCCATCAATTCGCTGGCGATGTTGGCGGGCGAGAACGACTTGCGCAGCCGCTGCCGCATGACATGCTCGAGGTGATCCTCGACTACCTGCTTGACGTCCAGCTCCGGGTCGAGTGCCGCGCAGACGCCTTCCAGGTTGAGCAAGGTCTTGCCGAGCAGGGTCAGTTCGGCCGGCGTGCGCAGGCCGCAGGCGGTGGCGTGCCGCACCAGGTCCAGCATCATCCGGCCTTCGCCCTGCGACTGTGCGCCCGAGCGCGCGGCATAGCGCGCGACCAGCTGCCCGACTTCGCGCACGAAGCGCTCCTCGTCGAAATCCTCCAGCCGCGTGCCCATGCCGATCGCTTCGTTGGCGACTTCCTCGCCGCGTCCATCGACCGCGGCGAACAGCAATTTCAGCAACCGCTCGCGCTGCTTCGGCGGCACGTGCGCGACCATGCCGAGGTCGAGCAAGGCGAGTCGTCCATCGTCGGTGACCAGCAGGTTGCCCGGATGCGGATCGGCATGGATTTCGCCGTGCACGAACACCTGGTCCAGATAACCGCGCATCAGCGCCGTGGCCAGGTGCCCCAGTTTCTGTTCGGTACGGCGCAGGCCCGACAGGTCGGTCGCCTTGGTGCCGTTGACCAGTTCCATGGTCAGCACGCGTTGCCGCGTCAAATCCCACAGTGGCGTCGGCACGAACAGTTCCGGGTACTCGGCGAAGTGCTCGTTGAAGCGGCCGAGGTTCTCGGCCTCGACCCGGTAGTCGAGTTCCGCCAGCAGCGTCTTGCGGAACTCATGCACCCAGTCGGAGAAGCGCACGCGGTGGCCGATGTCGGTGTGGGCGTCGATTTTCTGCGCAAGCCCGGCGAGTGCGTCGAGGTCGTTGCGGATGACCTCGGTGATGCCGGGCCGCTGCACCTTGACCGCAACCACGCGCCCATCGCGCAACGTGGCGCGATGCACCTGCGCCAGCGATGCGCAGCCAAGCGGGGTTTCCTCGAACGTCACGAAGATCTTGTTCGGGCGCACGCCGAGTTCGTCCTCGACCACCTGGCGGATGGTCTCGAACGGCAGCGGCGCGACATCGTCCTGCATGCGTTCGAGCGCCACCAGATATTGCGCCGGCACCATGTCGGACCGGGTCGACAGCGCCTGGCCGATCTTGACGAAGGTCGGGCCGAGCGCCTCGAGATCGCTGACGAATTCCTCCGGCTTGCCCTCGGTGTCGATCCCCTCGGCGGGATCGAGCGTGGCTGCGTCGAGATCGAGCCCGGTGAACACGCCGGCGCTGCGATACTTCAGCAGGAAGCGCAGGATCTGCGCGGTGCGGGCGAGGCCCGTGGCGGGTTCGGTCTTTGCGGGCGCGGTCATGGCGTATTCCTCTTATTGCGCTCGGCAGCGTAGCGGCCGGCGCGTCAACGGAGCTTCACCGAAGGTGCTGGGGGGTCGTCTTGCGATTCAGACGGAGGATTCAGGGCGGCCGGGAATCGGCAATCGGCAATCGGCAATCGGCAATCGGCAATCGGCAATCGGGAAAGATGATTGTTTTTGCTCGTCATTCCCGCGAAGGCGGGAATCCAGTGACTTTGCCGGTGTGGTCGAAAACCAAGAGTCAAGCCACTGGATTCCCGCTTTCGCTACGTAGGATGGGTTGAGCCAAAGGCGATACCCATCATGTGTTGGATCGCACAAGGTGATGGGTATCGCTGCGCTCAACCCATCCTACAAACTGGGGGGTCGTCTTGCGATTCAGAGGGAGGATTTAGGGCGGTCGGGAATCGGCAATCGGGAAAGATGATTGTTTTTGCTCGTCATTCCCGCGAAGGCGGGAATCCAGTGACTTTGCCGGTGTGGTCGAAAACCAAGAGCCAAGCCACTGGATTCCCGCCTTCGCGGGAATGACGAGAAAGAGCAATGTTTGCCATCAAGCTAGTCGCCTCCCGGTTCCTCTCTCGTCCTCGCGATACTGATAAAACAATGACCATGTAGTGATGCCGACGCAAGACACTCTCCCGCAAAAAACGCTATGGACGGTCGGCCATGATCGCCACGACGATCGGGATCGTGCTGCTGGCCTGGCGGGCGGC
>JBBJNO010000200.1:0-4974 GCA_037720875.1 Luteimonas sp.
CGAGCGCATCGGCGATTACGCGTCCAATGTCGCCAAGCGTTCGATGGCGCTGAACCTGTCGCCGCCCGTGCCGCACACCATGGGCTTGCGCGCACTCGGCGGCATGGCGGTGCAGCAGCTTCGCGACGTGCTGGTCGCCTACCGCAACATGGACGTGGAGGCCGCGCAGCGCGTACGCGCCGGCGACGCCGACCTTGATGCGCAATACACGGGCCTGTTCCGCGAGTTGCTGACCTACATGATGGAAGACGCGCGCAACATCACACCGTGCACGCACCTGCTGTTCATGGCCAAGAACCTGGAACGCATCGGCGACCATGCCACCAACATCGCCGAAAACATCTGGTTCCGCGTCCACGGCGAAGTGATGCTGCCGCCGCGCGAGAAACGCGACGAGACCAATACGGTCGCGGGGCGGCAATAAGCGGGGCCGGCAAACCACTTCAGTAAAGCGGAGTTTACTCCGCTGTTCTTGACTTCAAGCTAGAGCAGCGGAGCAAGCTCCGCTCGAAGGCAGGCGGCTCGCTCAAAATGGAAGAAGACGGCGCCGCCATGCTGCAACGCCTGCGCGACGAAGGAACGATTCCGGGAACCCGTCTTTTGTAGGAGCGGCTTCAGCCGCGAGCGCCGGCGATGGTGGGCCCATGATGCATTGAGCGAGCCGGAACGCTTTTTGAATTCATTGCCTCACGCTTGCGGAGTCGAGACGACCATCGCCGCCTGGGCCTCATCGCAATCATTCCTCGCTTCATGCATGCCGCGCGAACGCTCGCGGCTGAAGCCGCTCCTGCGGAACATAGGCAATAAGTTTCGTCTGCTAGGCTTGCGCGATGACGCAAACCGAATTGCCGATGCAATCCCCGATGCCTTTCCGCAAGATGTCCGAGCGCTTCCGCGGTTATCTGCCCGTCGTGGTCGATGTCGAGACCGGCGGCTTTGACTGGAACAGGCACGCGCTGCTGGAAATCGCCGTGCTGCCGATCGACCTCGACCAACAAGGCGCCTATGTCTGCGGCGAAAGCGCCAGCGCGCATGTGGTGCCAGCCCCGGGGACGTTGATCGATCCCAAATCCCTCGAAGTCACCGGCATCATCCTCGACCATCCGTTCCGCCTGGCCAAACCCGAGCGCGAGGCGCTGGATCATGTGTTCGAGACGGTGCGAAAAGCAATCAAGAAACACGGTTGCCAGCGCGCGATCCTGGTGGGACACAACGCGCACTTCGACCTGAACTTCCTCAACGTCGCCGTCGCGCGCAGCGGTCACAAACGCAATCCATTCCACCCTTTCAGCGTGTTCGACACGGTGACGCTGGCCGGCGTGGCCTATGGCCAGACGGTGTTGGCGCGCGCCGTGCAGGCAGCGGGGCTGGAGTGGAACAGCAACGAAGCGCATTCGGCCGTGTACGACGCCGAGCGCACCGCGCAGGTGTTCTGCAAGATCGTCAATGCGTGGCCGCGGGGTTGAACGGGCCTGAATCGCGGTTTTTGGTAAAACCTATCTCAAATTAGAAGCAATGAACTTATTACTCGTCATTCCCGCGAAGGCGGGAATCCAGGGACTTTAAGCCGTTGAAAACAAAGTCCCTGGATTCCCGCCTTCGCGGGAATGACGATTGCAACTCTAGAGTTCCGATATTGAGATAGGTTCTAGCCAGGGTGGAGCCGCAGGCGATACTCGGGCTGTTGAACGAGCACCTGCTATCGCTTCGCTACACCCAGGCTACGGATTTTGTGCGTTTGAAACGCGACGTTGCTTCAACGTGCGCACGATGCCGTAGGCGCTGACCAGCACCCACGCCGCTTCCAGCAGGAACACGGCCATGTTGAAGCCGCCAAGTAGCGACACCAGGATGCCTGCGGCGCCAAACAGGTTCATCGACTGATAGGCCAGCGCAGTGCCCGACAACCGGCCGATCTGCTGCATGAAAAACGCGACCAGGATCATCAGCGTGCCGGCGAGGCCGACCACGTCGTACCAGTGCATGTCCATCATTTCGATCCCTTGTCTTGGCGTTGCCGCACTGCCTCGAACAACGTCACGCCGGCAGCGACGGATACGTTGAGGCTTTCAACGGCTTGATGGGCGTCCGCGCCCGGCATCGGGATGCGCACGAGCCCATCGCAATGCTCACGCGTGAGGCGGCGCAGGCCATCGGCTTCGCCGCCGAGCACCAGTGCGACATTGCCGCGCAGGTCGATCGAATACAGCGACGTCTCGGTTTCGCCCACCAGGCCGTAAATCCACACACCGAGTTGTTGCAGGTCGCGCAGGCAGCGCGCGAGATTGGTGACGCGCACCACCGGGATGCGATCAGCGGCGCCGGCGGACGTCTTGCGCACGGTGGCGTTGACCTGCACGGCCTTGTCTTTTGGAATGATGACCGCGGTGATGTTGGCCGCCGCCGCGCTGCGCAAGCAGGCGCCGAGGTTGTGCGGATCCTGCACGCCGTCGAGCACCAGCAGCAGCGCCTTGCCTTGCGCCGCTTCGACCAGCGCTTCCAGTTCGTTCTCATCCCAGGTCCTGGCCGCGGCGTAACGCGCGACGACGCCTTGATGGCGCAGCGTGCCGACCACGCCATCCAGCGCCTGCTGCGCGACACGACGCACATCGATGCCTTTGCGCCGCGCGTTCTCCTCGATCTCGGTCAGCCGCGCATTCTTGCCGCCGGCCTCGATCAGGATCTCGCGGACGTTGTCGGCGTCGTGCTCGATGGCGGAGGCCACGGCGTTGATGCCGGCGATCCATGGGTTTTCTTTGGTCATGTGTAGTGGAATCTGTTTGGAATGGTGGTTGTTTTTTTCCTTCTCCCCTCGGGAGAAGGTGGCGCGTAGCGCCGGATGAGGGCGGGAGAGTGACTGGGGTGGGGAACCTCCCCTGGCTAGTAACTCTCCCGCCCTCATCCGCCCTTCGGGCACCTTCTCCCGAAGGGAGAAGGAAAGGCATCAATACTTCTTTTTGGCCCGCTTCGCCGGTTGCCCGCGTGGCGGCTTCGGCTTGATGTCGCTGTCACGGTTTTGCCGGCCTTTGGCTGCGCGATGCGGCGGCGTGACAACAGCCCCGGACATGTCACGCCCCGGACCCTCGCCTACCAGCCTGAAATCGATCTTGCGCTCCTCCAGGCTGGCCTTGAGCACCACGATGCGCACGCGATCGCCCAGCCGGAATTCGCGGCCGACGCGCTCGCCGGTGATGGTCTTGCGGATCGGGTCGAAGTGGTAGTAGTCATTCGGCAGCTGCGTCACGTGGATCAGGCCGTTGACCTTGGACTCGTCGAGTTCGACGAACAGGCCGAAGCTGGTGACGCCGCTGATGGTGCCGTCGAATTCGCCGCCGATGTGCTGTTCCATCCACGCCGCGCGATAACGCTCGTCGACCTCGCGCTGCGCTTCGTCCGCGCGTCGCGAACGCTCCGAGCACTGCAACGACAACGCCGCCATCGCATGCGCCGAATACATGTAGGCATCGGAATTGCCCCCAGCCAGCGCGTACTTGATCGCGCGATGCACCAGCAGATCCGGATAACGCCGGATCGGCGAGGTGAAATGCGCGTAAGCCTCCAGCGCCAGGCCGAAATGGCCGATATTGTCGGGTGCATACACGGCCAGGCTCTGGCTGCGCAGCAACACCGATTCCAGCAGCGTCGCATCGGGTCTGTCGCGGATTTTTTCCAGAAGCTGACGGAAATCTTTCGGCTTGACCTTCGGCCACGGCGGCATGCTCAGCTTGAATTCCTTGAGGAACTCCAGCAGGTCGGCGTACTTGGCTTCGGGCGGTTTGTCATGGTCGCGATATGGTGCGGGAATGTGTGCTTCCAGCAGATATTTCGCGGCCTCTACATTCGCCGCGATCATGCATTCCTCGATCAGCTTGTGCGCATCGTTGCGGCGCAGCATGCCGGCCTGCGTCACCTCGCCCTGCGGGCCGAGCACGAAACTCACTTCGGAGGATTCGAATTCGATCGCGCCGCGCCGTTGCCGCGCCTTGTCCAGCACGCGATACAACTGATGCAGGCGCTCGATCTGTGGCATCAGGCCGCCGATGAACGCGCGTGCCTGTGCCTTGTCCTCGTCGGGAACATCGTCGCCGACCGCATTCCAGACCTGGGTGTAGGTCAGGCGCTCGTGCGAGTTCATCACCGCTTCGTAGAACTTCGACTCCACCACAAGGCCGTTGCGATCGATCTGCATGTCGCAGACAAAGCACAACCGGTCCACTTTCGGTTTCAGCGAGCAGATGCCGTTGGACAGGGTTTCCGGCAGCATCGGCACCACGAAGCCGGGGAAATAGACCGAGGTCGCGCGCTTGGTCGCCTCCTCGTCCAGCGGCGTGCCGGGCCGCACGTAGTGCGAGACATCGGCGATGGCGACGATCAGCCGGAAGCCGTCACGGGCACGTGGATCAGCGCTGGGTTCGCACCAGACCGCGTCGTCGAAGTCCTTGGCATCCTCGCCATCGATCGTGACCAGCGGGGTGGCGCGCAGGTCGACGCGTTGCCGCACCGTGGCGTCATCGACCACCAGCGGCACCGCGGTCGCTTCATCCAGCACTGCCTGCGGAAATTCGTGCGGAATTTCGTGGCCGTGGATCGCCGCCTCGACCGCCAGCGATGCGGTCAGCTTGTCGCCGAGCACGGCCAGCACGCGACCGATCGGCGGACGTTGCGCATCGGGCGCCTGCACGATTTCAGCGACGACCAGCTGGCCGTGCTTTGCATCGAGTCGCGACTCGACCGGGATCTGCACGTTGCGCTGGATGCGCCGATCGTCCGGCACCACGTAACTGATCCCCGACTCCAGCGTGTAACGGCCGATCAGGCGGTTGAGGCGGCGCTCCAGCACTTCCACGATCGCGCCTTCCCGACGCCCGCGCCGGTCCATGCCGGTGACGCTGGCCAGCACGCGGTCGCCATGCATCGCCTTGCGCATCTCGAACGGCGGCAGGAACAGGTCGTCGCCCGCGCCGCTTTCCGGAC
>JBBJNO010000010.1:0-4618 GCA_037720875.1 Luteimonas sp.
GGAAGCCGAATCCTTCCGGATTGGCGATCACGGTGCCGGGGATCAGATCCAGGCGTTCCGCCGGCGCGTAGGCGCCCTTGCGGTTCTGCAGCACCTGGCCTTCGCGCAGCATCGCGCCGAGGCGTTTGGCCAGCGCATCGAAGCGATCCGGCGCGGTCAGCGCGAGTTTTTGCGCCAGTGCATCGGCGTCCATCGGGCCATCGTTGGCGGCCAGCACCTGCAGGATCATCTCGCGGCTGGCGATGGGCTGTTCGTAGCGTGAGGCCTCGCGGGCGGCATGCGGATCATGGCCGTCGTGTGAACGCGACGCCCCAGCCGTCGTGCGGGGGAAACGTGCGCCGGCGACCGGCGCGTGTTCTGTCGGCATCCACCCCGGCCTGTTGCCGGGCGGCTTGCCCTTGCGCGGCGGGGCCGCGCTGGGACTGCGGGATGTACCAGCGGGTGTTGATTTGCCGGGCGACTTGCCACGGCCGGCGCCGCGTTTGCTTGGAGGTTTGGTCATCGCCGCGATGGTACACGGCGCTGGTCAAGGGCCGGTGGTGGCTCGTACCGAGGGCAACCTGCGCTGGCGGCTCAAGCGCGGATCTTGTGAAGCGCGGATCTTTCAAAGCGCGGATCTTTCGAAGCGTGACCTCGTCAATCGCGGATCTTGAAGTCGGGATTTTCGTTGATTGATCCGTCCGCCTCGAGCACGGCATAACGCTGGCGTCCGCGATCGAACACCACCGGGATCGGCGGCTGGAACATCGGCCGGCGCACGAATTTCAGGGTCCAGCGGAATTGCTCCATCGTGGCCAACGTAGCCAACTGCTGCGGGGTCAAGCCCGCCTTCAACTCCGCCATCTCGACGGTGTCGGTACCGACACGGCGTCGCTCGCGCCCGAACATGTGGGCTCCCCCAGTGGTGATTGGCGACATTTTCACCACACTGGCCTGCACACAGGATGAAACCCGCCACCAAAAAAACCCCGCCGGAGCGGGGTTTTTGATACGTCTGTCGGATAACCAAGGGATATCGGACGGTGTTGGTGCCCGGAAGAGGACTCGAACCTCCACGAAGTTGCCCCCGCTAGCACCTGAAGCTAGTGCGTCTACCAATTCCGCCACCCGGGCGGGTGAGGAGCGGTATGTTGCGTTGCGGCGGCAACGCTGTCAACGCGTTGGCGGAGTTGACGACGATAACCATGAGTCTCGGATGTCTGGTTCACCGCGAACAGCGTCTTATCGCTTGAACTGGTCGCGCATCGCCTTCTGGTTCGGATAAAGGCCCAGTTCCTCACGGAATTTTGAAATTCGCGATGGACTGCCCAGCGCGTCCCCGTACAGGTAAAGCTCGCTGTTGCGCGAAGGAACCAGATCCTGCAGCCGGTCGCCATATTTCTGCTTGAGCAGGTTGGCCACTTCGATGAAGCGCTCGTACCCTTCGTACTGCGCCGGCTCGCGCCAGATCACCTCGCTGCCGTAACGGATCAGGGTGTCCCCGCCGCGCTGGTAGTCCTCGGCATCCCACAGCAGCACGATGTCGTCGCCTTCGAGGTCTGGCAACTGTTCCGGTGTCTTCAGCATCCGCACTTCAGGTTCTGCAGAAATGATTCCCGTGCTCTCACAAAAGCCTTGTCGCCGGGGCTGACCTTGTCCCAGTTCGCATGCGATTCGTCCAGCGTGGGGAACATCAGCAGAAACAGGTTTTCGTCGGGACAGCGCGGGCATTGACGCTCGACGAAATCACGGAACATCTCGCCCTGTACGCACTCCGCGCCCAGGCCGCGCCATCCGCACTTGTCGCAGGCGAAGGTTTCCTGCTCCCAGCCGCTGTAGTAGTCGTACGCCGCCATCGGTTTTCCTCTTTTTGTCGTTCCATGCGAGGCAGCCTAGACCCGCTCGGTCGGCTCGCCCGCGGCCAGACGCGCAGCCGCTTCCTTGGCGAAGGTCCAAGCTGAAAAAGCGACCTGCGGCGTTCCGATGATCGACGGATCCTCGCCGAAAGATTTGTATTGCTCGAATATTTCCTCTGCCGATGGACCGCCGCCCAAGCCCTGAAGCACCCTGCGCTTGGCTTCGGCGATCGCGTCCTCAGCGCTGAAAAACCAGCCAGTGGTGTAGGTCTCGTCCTCATCCGTGTAGTGAAAGTTGTCCCAGACACGCAGTCGGTAGACGCCGTGGTCCAGCTCGATCCGTTCAGTGGCGCCGGCCAGTTCGTGCATCCGCGCGACCGCTGCCTCAAGTCGTCCGGATACGGCGACGTGGTGTCGCGCGAACAGTTGCGCCAGTGAATGGTAATAACGCAGCGTGCCGGACAGGCCACCGGTAAACCGCTCGAACACCGCCAACCCGATCGCGGGGTTCTCCAGGTCCGCCACGATCGCAAGCGCGTTGTCGAGCTTGTCGCACGCCGATACCAGCAGCGTCGCACCGGTCTTGCTGCGGAGAGCATCCAGATAAGTCAGCTTGCGTATCCACCAATCGCGACGCCTGGCCTCCGGATCGCTCGGCTTGGCCTTGTTCTCCGCGGTGCCGTCGGTGCAGGCCTCGACGATGTCGGCGACCGCATCGCCGAACCGGGCACGGATGACCGCCGCATGGTCGGCCCCGCAGTCCTCGATCACGTCATGCAACAGCGCGGCGATCGCCTGGTCCTCCCCGCCGCCGCAGGACAGCACAAGACTGGCGACAGAGAGCGGATGGGTGATGTAGGGGATGCGGGTCCCCTTGCGTAGCTGGCCGGCGTGGGCCGCGCGCGCATACTCGGTGGCCTCGGAGAACCGGGCAGTGACTTCGGTGTCGTGCATGGGGACTTGCTCCTGGGCGGAGTCAGGGCCCGCCCGACATGGCAAGCCTACGGCCTTGCTGTCGCACGCGGCGAGATCGTCATTCGCAAGGGTGACTGCAATCCGACTGGAAGGCGCCGCGCTGGCGCTGCCTGCGCCCCTGCGTCGACAATCGCAACACCCTGCGCCTAACCCCATTCGCCCGTAGTGCCCAGAGAGACTGCATGCCCACCTTGAACTGGATCGGAAAGGACGCCGTGCTGCGGCACCACGAGGAGGTGCCGTTCCATCTGCTGGAGGAAGTGCCGGCGCTGTCTTGCGGCGAGGACAGCGGCAATCTGATCGTGGAGGGCGACAACCTGCTGGCGCTGAAGGCGCTGCTGCCGCACTACGCCGGGCAGGTGAAGTGCATCTATATCGACCCGCCGTACAACACCGGCAACGAGGGCTGGGTCTACAACGACAACGTCAACAGCCCGGAGATGAAGCAGTGGCTGGGTAAGGTTGTCGGTAAAGAAGCGGAGGATCTGTCGCGGCATGACAAGTGGCTTTGCATGATGTATCCGCGGCTATCGCTTCTGAAGAAATTTTTGCGTATGGATGGGGTAATTTTCGTAAGCATTGACGATAACGAACTCGATAGTCTCAGGATGCTGATGAGTGAGATTTTTTTTCCTCAGCACAACGTAGCAACGCTTATCTGGAAGAGGAGAACAACTCCAGACAGTCGGAACTTGAACGGCGTATCAATTGACCATGAATACATTCTTTGCTTCCAACGCACGTCAGGATTTCGCGTTAGGGGGCAAGCGAAAGATCTCGGCAAGTACTCCAATCCAGACAATGACCCTCGCGGTCCATGGATGAGCGATAACCTCACAGGTCTAGCGAATGCCGTAGAACGGCCGAACCTTCATTACGAACTCATACACCCACTCACAGGGACGGCATTTCCGCCGCACTCCTCAAGAGGATGGATTTTTGGTCGTGAAAGGATGGCGGCCTTAATTACAGATGATCGGATTCTTTGGCCCAAGAAAGAGACCGGGCGCCCAAGACTAAAGAGGTTCATCACTGATATGCGTTCGAGCGAGACTGGTCTGTCGTCAGTCTTAGATGCCCCAGGCAACGTAGAGGCCACAAAAGAACTGGCAAATATAATGGGGCCGAAGGTCTTCGCATTCCCTAAGCCTTCAAGACTCATTTCACAATTGATCGAGCAATGCACTGAGGATGGCGATCTTATTCTTGACTCGTTTGCAGGCAGTGGAACGACCGGCCATGCCGTCTTAACTTTGAATGGGACAAAGTCTGACGGGCGCCGATTCATTCTCGTTGAAATGGATTCCATAGTCGCACGCGACATCACTGCCGAAAGAATTCGCCGCGTCGTAAACGGCTATCGGAAGCAGAATGGTGAAGAGGTTGCCGGTCTTGGCGGCGGCTTTCGCTACTGCACACTTGCGCAGCCGCTATTCGACGAGCGCGGACATATCAGCGCCAGCGTCAAGTTCACAGACCTGGCCAAGCATGTGTATTTCGTCGAGACAGGAACGCCCTTGCCGGTAACGCCCTCTTCAAGAGCAAAGTCACAGGATTCCCGCCTTCGCGGGGTTTTCAACAGCGAAGCTGGTCATGACGAGCAAGAGCGGAGCAAAAGCAGGAAAACGCCGTTGCTCGGCGTGCATCAAGGCCGCGCGGTGTACCTGCTGTACAACGGCATCCTCGGCGACCGCTCCACCGGCGGCGGCAATACGCTGACCACGCCACTGCTGGCGGAACTGCCGGCGCATGACGGACCGCAGGTGATCTACGGCGCGCGCTGCCTGATCGGCGCCGACAAGTTGCGG
>JBBJNO010000010.1:4628-4933 GCA_037720875.1 Luteimonas sp.
GCATTGTGTTCAAGCAGTTGCCTTATCAGTTGAAGGTGGCGCGATGAGCGCTCAGCCAGTACCTGCGGAAAGGCGAATCAACCGCCCGTCATCCCAGCGCAAGCTGGGATCCATTGTGATCTTCGCCCTTGAAACCAGAAGCAACAGCAAAATGGATTCCAGCTTTCGCTGGAATGACGAGCCAGGGCGAGGTGCTGCATGAGCCTGAAGGATTACCAGCAACGCGCACTGGACGTGTACGCCGCATTCCTGCGCCGCTATCACGAGTTCGGCAGCGGCCGCGCGGCGTACGAAGAAACCACGCT
>JBBJNO010000010.1:4943-20279 GCA_037720875.1 Luteimonas sp.
ACTGGAACGGCCTGCGCCTGCCCTATTACCTGCCCGCAGCGCTGGCCGACAACGACGTGCCCTACGTCTGCCTGCGCCTGCCCACCGGCGGCGGCAAGACCATGATCGCCGGGCACGCCATCGCCGAGATCAACAATCACCTGTTGCACACCGACCGCAGCCTGACCCTGTGGCTGGTGCCCACCGACGCCATCCGCAGCCAGACCCTGCGCGCGCTACGCACGCAAGGCAATCTCCTGCACGATTCCCTGCGCGACACGCTCGGCGACTTCACCGTGCTGGACGTGGACGAGGCCCTGACCATGCAGCCCGCCACGGTGGAAGGCAGCAACACGATCATCGTCGCCACCATGCAGGCCTTCAAACAGGAAGACACCGAACGCCTCAACGTCTACAAGCAGAACGGCAGCCTGATGCCGCACTTCCGCACATCAGATCGCGACGACACCGGCAACCATTCGCTGGTGGACGTGCTGCGGATGCGACGGACCTTCGTGATCGTGGACGAGGCGCACAACCAGGGCAGCCAGCTCGCCTTCGACACGCTGGCGCGTTTCGCCCCGTGCGCCATCCTCGAACTGACCGCCACGCCGGACCGCAGCTACCAGCCGTCCAACGTGCTGTATTCGGTGTCGGCCGCAACGCTGCAAGCCGAGGACATGATCAAGCTGCCGGTGGAACTGGCCGCGCATGGCCAGTGGCAGGTGACGCTGCGTGAGGCGATCGCCTGCCTGGACCGCCTGCAAGCCGATGCCGATGCCGAACGCCTGGAAACCGGCGAATACCTGCGCCCGATCATGCTGCTGCAGGCCGAGCGGCAGAGCGCAGACCAGGAGACGCATAACGCCGCGTGGCTGCGCGAGCGGCTGATCGAGGATTTCGCGATCCCAGCCGACACAATCGCCATCGCCACCGGCGCGCTGGACGAGATCGGCGACCGCGATCTGGCCGATGCCGTCTGCCCAATCCGCTTCATCATCACCGTCGACAAGCTGCGCGAAGGCTGGGACTGCCCGTTCGCCTATGTACTGACCACCTTTCGCGATACCCGCTCGGCGACTGCGCTGGAACAGATTCTTGGCCGCGTACTGCGCATGCCCAACGCGCGCAAGAAACGGCGCGAGAGTCTCAACAAGGCCTATGCCTTTGCGGTGTCGCCGCGCATCGTCGATGTCGCCCACAGCCTGCGCGATGGTCTGGTGCACAGCGGTTTCGAGCGGCAGGAAGCGCGAGACCTCATCCACACGCAAGACCCGCAGCAGCAGGACGACATCCTGCGCGAACGGGATTCGGTGACCGTGCCGTTGCCGCGCGACGACGACCGCATCGTGACGCCTGACCTGAGCGCACTGCCGGACGCCACGCGCAAGCGGCTCGAAGGCAAACTGGAAGTCTCGCCGGAAACCGGCAGCCTGACGATCAAGGGCGCATGGACACCGGCCGACCAGAAGGCGCTGAAAACCGCTTTCACCACCCCGGCCGGCATTGCCGTGATCGAGCAGGCATTCGCCAACCTCAACGCACCGGTGCAGCCGCCAGTCCCCACGCCTTCGGAATCCGGCGAACAATTCGCGGTGCCATTGCTGGCATGGCAGCAGGGCGATCTGATTACCGACCTTGGCGATGCACCGTTCCTTGAGTGCGAATGGAGCCTGCTCGATGCGCCGGCACAACTCGGTGAAGCGGAATTCAAGCGCGATCTGGAAGTGATGCAACGCGCACGACTGAGCATGACCCAGGTCGGCAAGCTCAAGCTCGACCCCGGGGAAAAACTCGATGTGCAGATGAACCTGCTGGTGCGCGAGCCGGTCGACGAAGCGGTGTTGCTCTATTGGCTGGCCAAGCAGCTGCAGAATCCTGGCGTCGACCCGGAGGCCCTGGCTGCATGGCTGGCGGGCGCAGTGCAACATTTGCGCGACACGCGCGGTTTCGGGATGGACGAACTGGCCTATCGCAAGTTCCGCTTGCGCGATGCGCTGCAGTCGCGACTCGATCGCGCGGCAAAAGCCGCGGGCAGGCAACAGTTCATGAGCTTGTTGCAGGACGCCGACAGTCTGAGCGCCGACGAACGCTGCCAGATGGTATTCGAGCGGGGGCGCTATGCGTGGGATTACCAATACAACGGTTTCGTGACCCTCGAGAAACACTTTTTCCGGGAGATCGGCAATCTCAAGCCCGATGGCGAAGAGTTCGAGTGCGCCCAGTTTTTAGCCAACGAACTGCCCGGCGTGCGCTGGTGGGTGCGCAACGTCGAACGCAAGCCCGGCGCGTTTTCGTTACAGACCTCGACCGACCGGTTCTACCCGGATTTCGTCTGCAAGCTCGAAGACGGACGCATCCTGGTGGTCGAATACAAGGGAGCGGACCGCTGGAGCCAGCCGGACGAAGCGGAGAAGCGCATCATCGGCGAATTATGGGAGAAGCGCAGCGGCGGGCGTTGTTTGTTCGTGATGCCACGCGGGCCGGATTTCGCGGCGATTGCCGGCAAAATCGGCTGAGCTGCTACCGCAACTCCGCATGCATTCATTAGTGCTGGACAATCGGCCCGGGAGCAAAGACAGGTGCGTCGGCGCGGCGCATCACTCCGCCCAGTTTTGCACCTTCAGACCGGACACGCGCTTGAACTCCCGCAGGTTGTTGCTGACCAGCGTCAGGCCCGCCGCCTTGGCGTGGGCTGCGATCCACAGGTCGTTGTTGCCGATCGGCTCGCCCTTGGCTTGCAGCGCGGCGCGGATCGCACCATAGCTTTCACCAGCGGTGTCGGGCATGGCCGCCACCGGCACCAGTGACACGAACGCCTGCAGCAGTTCGAGGACCTTGCCGCGCTGCTGGCTTCTGGCGGCGCCGTACTGAAGCTCGCCCCAGGTGATCACGGAGATCGCTGCATCGCCGGACTTGAGCCTGGCGAAATGCGCCAGCACTTGCGGCGGCCGCTCGCGTTGGATGTAGATGCAGATATTGGTGTCGAGCAGGAATCGCGTGGCCATGTGTTACAGGTCTTCGCGGTGTTGTGGCGGGTTGTCCTGGCGACCTTCGACAAGAAAATCGTCCGGCAGGCTGGTCAAAAGATCGAAGGCGCGAGTCAACCCTTTTCCTGGCTCGCGCAACACGATTTCCTCGCCGCGCCGAAAGATTTCGAGTTCCGTGGACTTGACCCGGAAGCCCTTGGGCAAGCGAACAGCCTGACTGTTGCCCGATTTGAAGACGCGTGCGGTGCTCATGGACTGGTTCCTGTTTGTATATACGACAAAGTATATACTTTGTGTGCCTGATCAAGCAACATCGCAACGAAACCGCTCCGCAGGAATTGCACGGCGCGATTTGTGCGTGAGCCACCGGATTGGAGCGACGATGCTTCGTAGTCATTTCTCGAAGTCAGGCCATCTGGCGCATTCGTCTTCCTCGCCGCGTACCCTGATAGTCGTTGGCATAATCTGCCATAAATGCTATTTTTGAACCGTCCTGACCGACGGACTAGAGGATTCCCATGTCGACACGCAACGTAGTCCTGACCGAGCACCACGAACACGTCATCGAACAATTGGTGAAGTCAGGCCGTTATCAGAACGCCAGCGAAGTCATGCGTGAGGGTCTGCGGTTGGTGGAGCGCCGCGAGGCGGTGGACGCCGCCCGGCTGGAAGCGCTGCGTGAGGCCGCGCGCGTGGGATTTGCAGACATCGACGAAGGCCACTATCGCGAGATCGACCACGATGGACTGGAGGGTTTCATTGCCGCGATGGGCGAGGAAGCCAGCAAACGGGCCGGCACCAGACACTCGTGAGGCGTTATCGCCTCGCCGCGGCCGCCCAATCCGATATCGTCCAACTGCTCGCCTACACCCAGCGGAGCTTCGGGGTTGCCGCCCGCCAACGCTATCAGAGGCTGCTGCTGACGGCCTTGCGCGACGTGGCCGCCGAACCAGAGAGTATCGGCAGCGCCGCCCGGCCAGAACTGGGCGAACAGGTGCGCAGCTACCATCTACGGCATAGCCGGGATCGTGCAGCGAACGCCGATGGCTTCGTCCGCAGACCGCGCCATCTTTTACTTTTTCGCTGGACGCAACCGGAGTTGATCGACGTTGCCCGCGTACTGCACGACGCCATGGAAATCGAACGGCACCTGCCCGCTGACGACCGCAACGACTGACCCCTGCTGCACGGATGACCACCGCCATGACCGACACCGTCCGCCCCGCCTTCCACGGCTTCGAGCAGATCCCATTGCGCGAGTACGCTGAGCGCGCCTATCTCGACTATTCGATGTACGTGGTGCTGGATCGCGCCCTGCCTTTCCTCGGCGACGGCCTGAAGCCGGTACAGCGCCGGATCATCTTCGCGATGAGCGAGCTGAGCCTGAATGCGGGCGCCAAGCCGAAGAAATCCGCGCGCACCGTCGGCGATGTCATCGGCAAATATCATCCGCACGGCGACAGCGCGTGCTACGAGGCGCTGGTGTTGATGGCGCAGCCGTTCTCCTACCGCTATCCGCTGATCGAGGGGCAGGGCAATTTCGGCTCCAGTGACGATCCCAAATCCTTCGCGGCGATGCGTTACACCGAGTCGAAGCTCACGCCGATTGCCGAAGTGCTGCTGGGCGAACTCGGGCAAGGCACGGTCGATTGGGATCCGAATTTCGACGGCACGCTGGAGGAACCGACGTGGATGCCGGCGCGTCTGCCGCATCTGCTGCTCAACGGCACCACCGGCATCGCGGTCGGCATGGCCACCGACGTGCCGCCGCACAACCTCAACGAAATCGTCAGCGCCTGCGTGCGACTGCTGGATGATCCCGATGCCAGCGTGCGCGACCTCTGCGAACACGTGCGCGGCCCGGATTATCCGACCACTGCCGAGATCATCACTGCCGCGTCCGACTTGCTGGCGATGTACGAAACCGGCCACGGCAGCGTGCGTGCACGCGCGACCTTTGCCCGCGAAGGCCAGAACATCGTCGTCACCGCCTTGCCGCACCAGGTCTCGCCGTCGAAGGTGATCGAGCAGATCGCGCAACAGATGCGCGCCAAGAAGCTGCCGTGGCTGGAAGACCTGCGCGACGAATCCGACCACGCCAACCCGGTGCGCGTGGTGCTGATCCCGCGCTCCAATCGCATCGATGCCGAACAACTGATGCAGCATCTGTTCGCGACCACCGACCTGGAGCGGAGTTACCGCGTCAACCTCAACGTGATCGGCCTGGATGGCCGCCCGCAGGTCAAGAACCTGAAGATGCTGTTGTCCGAGTGGCTGCTGTTCCGCACCGACACGGTCACGCGCCGCCTCAACCATCGCCTGCAGAAGGTCGAGCGCCGCCTGCATCTGCTTGAGGGCATCCTGGTCGCGTTCCTCAACCTGGATGAAGTGATCCACATCATCCGCACCCAGGACGAACCGAAGCCGGCCTTGATCGCGCGCTTCGACCTGAGCGACGACCAGGCCGATTACATCCTCGACACCAAGCTCAAGCAGCTCGCGCGGCTGGAAGAAATGAAGATCCGCGGCGAGCAGGACGAACTCGACAAGGAACGTGACCGGTTGATGTCCACGCTGGGCAGCAAGGCGAAACTGAAGAAACTGGTCAAGGATGAATTGCTCGCCGATGCGAAGAAATTCGGCGACGCACGCCGTTCGCCGCTGGTCGCTCGCGATGCGGCGCAGGCACTGCACGAAACCGAGCTGGTCGCCAGCGAACCGATGACCGTCGTCATCAGCGAGAAAGGCTGGGTGCGCGCGGCCAAGGGGCATGACGTCGATGCGGCCACGTTGTCGTATCGCGACGGCGATGCTTTGCTGGCAAGTGTGCGCGGACGCAGCACGCAACAGGTCGCGTTCCTGGATTCGACCGGGCGCAGCTATTCGACCGCGGTACACACGTTGCCGTCGGCGCGCGGCAATGGCGAGCCGTTGACGGGCCGGTTTTCGCCGGCAAGCGGTGCATCGTTCCAGGCGGCGGCAGTCGGTGACAACGACCATCGCTTCGTGATCGCGTCCAGCCACGGTTATGGCTTCATCACCCGTTTCGAAAATCTCACGAGTCGGCAGAAGGCCGGCAAGGCGATGTTGTCGCTGACGTTGGGCGCAAGCGTGCTGCAGCCTGCGGTGGTATCCAGCATCGAAACCGGGCGCGTGGTCGCCGTCACGAGCGCCGGGCACGTGCTGGTGTTCCCGGTCAGTGAGGTACCGGAGCTCGACAAGGGCAAGGGCAACAAGCTCATCGAAATCCCGAAGGCAAAACGCGGCACAGAACGCGTGATCGCCATTGCAGTGGTGTCGCCCGGTGGCACGCTGTCGGTGAAATCTGGGGCGCGGACGATGACGCTCTCGTACAAGGATCTGGACGAATACATCGGTGCTCGCGCGAGCCGCGGCAGTTTGTTGCCGCGTGGTTGGCAGAAGGTGGATGGATTGGCCGTGGAGTGACCTCCTCATTTCGCTCGTCATTCCCGCGCAGGCGGGAATCCAGTGACTTGAAGTCATGAAGAGCAAAGACGCTAGATGACCGGCTGTCGCCGTTGGCAAGCGCTTCCCGCCTACGCGGGAATGACGGCTACGGTTGACTGATGGACTAGACGCGCCCTACGAATGGCAGGAGTTTCATTTGGAAAAAACATTCTGGGAGGAGCGCTGGCGCGAGGGTCGCATCGGTTTTCATCAGGATGTCGTCACGCCCTTGCTCGAACGGCATTGGCATGCGTTGCGATTGCCCGAAGGCAGCCGCGTATTCGTGCCGCTGGCGGGCAAGACGCTGGACATGGCATGGCTTGCGGCGCGCGGGCATCGCGTGTTCGGCGTGGAACTGTCGCGACTGGCCATCGAACAATTTTTCGAAGAACAAAAGTTGCAACCGTCGCTGCGTGAAACGCGATATGGCATGCACTTCGACGCCGGTGGTATCGAACTTCTGTGCGGCGATGTCTTCGCACTCGATGCGGACATCCTTGCCGATTGCGAGGGCGCCTTCGATCGCGCGGCCTTGATCGCGTTGCCGCCGGACCTGCGCATGCGTTACGCCAGCGAGCTCTATGCGCAACTGCCGCAAGGCTGCCGCGCACTGCTGATCACGCTGGAGTATCCGCAACAACAAAAAGCCGGCCCGCCGTTTTCTGTGGGCGCCGATGAGATGCAGGCGTTGTACGCCCGCGAGTGGGAACTCGAGTTGCTCGAACGCCGCGACATCCTCGCCGCGCAGCCGGCCTTCATCGCCGAAGGCGTCACCGCACTGCAGACCGTCGTGTACCGGCTGCAGCGGCGCTGATGGTTCAGAGCCGCTGCGCGTACCGCGGTGTTCGATTATGTCGAGGTGTTCTACAACCGCCAGCGCCTGCACTCATCTCTCGGTTATCGGACACCAGCGCAGGCAGAGCACGATTATCTGAAAGACAGATCTGTATCCTGACGACCTGTCTGTGGAAGCCGGGTCACTTCACTCTGACCCCGGTTTCGGGTTAACAAACAACTTGTTCCCTCTCAGTCAGAACCCATCGGCCAGACAACTCCTTGAATGTCATCTTCTCCGTGCTACCACAGTCGGGCGGACGACCAGGCGCTGGGAAATAATCTGCCGGGCCTACAAGCATCGTGACGTGCGCAGCCCTGTCATTCATCCGGAACTCCTTGATCAGCACCTCACCAGCTTCCAAGCGGGTGTGTCCATTGACTTGCTTGGCGATCGAGGTGGGTCGTATGCGAGCCGCATCGCTAGCAACCGACTGGGCAATGCCTGGCCCCACTAGAAAGGACTCGATTTTCTTACCCCCCTCTAGTGGACGAACCGTGCTCCGCTCCAATGCACTGACTGCAGACACCAAGATAGGCCCTGCGTCATCGTGCCGTGACTGTCGATCGCAACCCAATGTCATCAGGGGCACGATTGCCAGACACGCCATGAGCGCTTTCTTACCGCAATCCATAGACGGACCGGAACTCGTTGTATTCGCTAGCGCAGAGTGAACGCTGCATTTCTCCAAAACCACGATACTGATACATCGAGCAATAGAATTTGTCTGCCGCTGTGTAGTGGCCAAATCCGATTCCATGACCGAACTCGTGAAAAATCAACGTTCTGAAGTCGTATTTGTTTGAGGGTGATGGTTCAGTGCTACTTGTGGAGCAAAAAAATTCTCCGGGAACAGGTCCAGAATAGAACATACGGTCAGTGTCGACTGCAATGTCCACATCTTTGATATAGCCGCTGGTATCGAACGTGCGAGACGTAATCATCAGGGCGTTTGGATACTCCGTGATCGGGTCGTCTTCCACCGTTACCGTAGCGTTGTCGAAAGACTCCGATTGATTCGCTTGGCGGACCGAAGTGAGATAGAACTCGGGCCAGCCGTAAGCGAACTTTGCGCCCGCTTGATTCCATGTGTTCAAGGCGTATAAAACTTGGTTGTCGCAGATCCCTGGCATGCTTGAATGCACGTAGACATCACGAGCCCCGACTGATGGCGGCCAGCGGTCATACAAGATATAGCTCTGCGCGTAGCTTGGAGAAGGTGACACTGTCGCCGTAATACACGCGAGTGCCAGCATGATTTTCTTGTGCATCGCTGTGCTCCCGAACTAAAGAGGGCTCGTGGCTAGTCGAATGTTGTCCGCTTCGCTAGTGCTTGGATCGAGAAGCATGTAAGCCAAAACGACGGGGACATCCTTACGGTGAACCGGTTTTCCATTGCCGCGTTCAACTGCCTCAACTTCATAGTGTGAGCGCGAACCGACCACCAGATACTTCGTTCCAATCGTTGCAATGGGGTCCATGCTTACGCTGACCCCGGATCCGTCGGGGTTCTTACCACTCATTTGCCGGGCTATGAATTTAGTGCCCGGCTGCAATTCACCCTTCAGCGTGTCCGTCACAACGAAACCTATGCTTGACCTAAACCCGTCTTGTTGGATAAGTATTGGTGCGGGTCTCGCAACAGCAATGACCACGAAATCGGAAATGTGTATCAGATCTACGAGGGAGGAATCGCCTCGGAGGACTCTGGCGGCGGCGTTTAGGGAATCTCTTGTGGCCGTGGAATCACACCGCTCTAGTGGAAGTCCTGCGCATCGTTTAACGGCCATGTTGTCGATGGCTTCTTGCGAGAGTCGGTGCAGGCTGTCAAGCAGTGTATTCACAGGTCGCCCCAGCCAACCGCGTGCCAACGCTTCCCAGCCTAGCCGGACCAACGAGTAGAGCCTTCGCTGTGTTGCATACGGATTGAGCCGGTTCTGGCAATGCCCAGCTTCCGCCGCCATTCCAGCCAGCCATGGGAGGGGCTTTAGCCCGACGCCGGCGGGCTTTCCAGCGTCGGGGCTAAAGCCCCTCCCACAAAAACATGGCAAAAGCTCGCGGCTGAAGCCGGTCCTTAAACAGGCCTTGCTTGCGCGAACACGTCAAGACAATGCGGCGTTGTGCACTCCCGCGATCGCGCGCCCGGACGGATCGGCCGCGTTGGCGAAACTCGCATCCCATGCAATCGCGGCCGGCGACGAACACGCGATCGACTTGCCGCCCGGCACCGTCTCGGCGCACGCCGGATCGGGGAAATGCTGCTCGAAGATGCGGCGATACAGATACGCTTCCTTCGACTGCGGCGGATTGAACGGGAAGCGCGACGCCGCCGCGGCGAATTCGCGATCGCTGACACTGGCTTCGGCATGTGCCTTCAAGCCATCGATCCAGCCGTAGCCGACACCATCGCTGAACTGCTCCTTTTGCCGCCACAGGATCGAATCGGGCAGATAGCCCTCGAAGGCCTCGCGCAGCACGGCTTTCTCGATGTGGCGCGCGCCGTTGGATCCGGCCCCGACCCTGCTTTTATCGACCATTTTTGCCTGCGCATCCATCCGCATCGCGACATCCAGGAATTCCACATCGAGGAACGGCACGCGCGGCTCCACGCCCCAGGCCATCATCGACTTGTTGGCGCGCAGGCAGTCGTAGTTGTGCAGCGCGTCGAGCTTGCGCACCAGTTCCTCGTGGAATTCACGCGCATTGGGCGCCTTGTGGAAATACAGATAGCCGCCGAAGATTTCATCGGCGCCTTCGCCCGACAGCACCATCTTGACGCCCATCGCCTTGATGCGGCGCGCCAGCAGGTACATCGGCGTGGAAGCGCGGATGGTGGTGACGTCGTAGGTCTCGATGTGGCGGATCACTTCCGGCAACGCATCCAGGCCTTCCTCGAAGGTGTACCTGTAACCGTGATGGACGGTGCCGATCGCCTCCGCGGCCACGTCGGCAGCCGCGAGATCCGGCGAACCTTCCAGGCCGATCGCGAACGAATGCAATCGCGGCCACCACGCTTCCGATGCGTCGTCTTCCTCCACGCGGTGGCGCGCGAAACGTGCGGCGCACGCGGCGACCAGTGAGGAATCGAGGCCGCCGGAAAGCAGCACGCCGTACGGCACGTCGGTCATCATCTGCCGGTGTACGGCGCGCTCGAAGGCGTCGCGCAATGCCTCTTTTGAAACGGTCACGCCCTTGGTCGCATGGTGATCGCGCCAGGGCTTGTCGTAATACTTCACCAACGCGTCCGCCGCACTGTCGAAATAATGACCGGGCGGGAATTGCGCGACATCGGCGCATAACCCCACCAATGCCTTCATCTCCGAGGCCACGCACAGGCGGCCTTCGCGATCGTGTCCCCAGTACAGCGGGCACACGCCCATCGGATCGCGCGCGATCAGCACGCGGCGCGCGGCGCGATCCCACAACGCGAACGCGAAGATGCCGTTGAGGCGGTTCAGGAACGACCCGGGCGCGTCCTCGCGATACAGCGCGTTGATCACTTCACAATCGGAGCCGGTCTGGAAGTCGTATGGCTGCACGAGGTCCTTCTCCAGATCGCGATGGTTATAGATCTCGCCGTTGACCGCGAGCACCAGTTCGCCATCAGCGGAGCGCAACGGCTGCGAACCGCCGGCGGGATCGACGATGGCCAGGCGCTCATGCACCAGGATCGCGCCGTCGTCGACATGCACGCCGCTCCAGTCCGGGCCGCGATGGCGTTGCCGCTGCGAGCGTTCCAAAGCCTGGCGGCGCAGGAAGTTCAGGTCGTCGCCGGGTTGCAGGCCGAAGATTCCGAGGATCGAACACATACGTTTCTCCATGGACAATAAAAAACCCGCGTGGTGGGCGCGGGTTTGTGGGTGCTGGGCTGTTGTTGCTGTTTCGCCTAGTCGCCGCCCCGCCGATGACACGCACGATTATCTGCACGGATATTCGTGCAGATGTTCGTGCAGATGTTCTCGCAGATATTCGCGCGCACGTTGTTGCGGCGGTTGCGGTTGTTGGCGATGAAAGACATGGCGGGAACGTAACCTGTTTGGCGAAGGGTTGGCAAGCAGAGTAACGCGAGTGCTGTTTCTCTTCGCGATCCACCGGATCCTGCCCTTGACCTATCAAGACATCGGCGTTTCGCGACCCGACAACAACCGCTCGATCAAGGCCACGTACAGGCCCGGCAACGCCTGCAGATCGGCCACGGAAACATGCTCATCGGCCTTGTGGATGCTCGCATTCACCGGGCCGATCTCGACGCAATGCGCGCCTAGCGGCGCGATGAAGCGCGCGTCGGAGGTGCCGCCACCGGTGCTTTCCTCGGGCATGTTGCCGGTGAAACCGGTGAGGACACCGCGCGCTGCGATGCGCAGCGGGCCTTCCGGCGTGTAGAACGGCTCGCCGCCGCGTTGCCAGGCAACGACGTAGTCGAGTGCGTGTCGGCGCAGCACGTCTTCGACCGCTGCTTCCAGTTGCGCTGCGTACCAGGCCGGATTGAAGCGCAGGTTGAACAACACCTGCAATTCGCCCGGGATCACGTTGTTGGCGCCGGTGCCCGCATGGAGGTTGCTGATCTGGAAACTGGTCGGCGGAAAACTCTCGAAGCCGTTGTCCCACTGCCGTGCCACCAGTTCGAGCAGCGCCGGCATTGCCTGGTGGATCGGGTTGCGCGCCTTGTCCGGATACGCGACGTGCCCCTGGATGCCGCGCACCGTCATGGTCGCCGACAGCGTGCCGCGGCGACCGACGCGCAGCAGGTCGCCGAGTGCGTTTTTTGACGACGGCTCACCGGTGATGCAGTAATCGATGCGCTGGCCGCGTTCGCGCAACAGCTCGGCCACGCGGCGCACGCCGTCGATCGCGTCGCCTTCCTCATCGGATGTCAGCAGCAGCGCGATGGTGCCGGCATGGTCGGGATGCGTCGCGACGAAATGTTCGAGCGCGATGACGAACGCGGCGACACCGCTTTTCATGTCAGCGGCGCCACGCCCGTACAGCACGCCGTCACGGATATCGGGCACGAACGGATCGCTGCTCCACGCCTCGCGCGGGCCGGGCGGGACCACATCGGTATGGCCGAGCAGCAGCAGCACCGGGGCATCGCGGCCGTGCGTTGCCCAGAGATTGTCGACCGGGCCGAAACGCAGGTGTTCGCACTCGAACCCGGCGCGCTGCAGGCGGCCGGCAATGAAGGCTTGGCAACCGGCATCGTCGGGCGTGATCGACGCCCGGGACATCAGTTCGACAGTCAGTGCGACGACATCAGTCATATCTGGAATCCCGAAAATGGACGCTAGACCAAGCCCTTGTGGCTGCGAATTCATTCGCACGCTCTGTCTTGGACAAAACCGTGCGAATGAATTCGCACCTACGAAGGCATGAATCTCTTCTTGCAGGCATTGTCGCTGAAGCCTTGCGACATGACGCCGTCCTCGGTCACGACCACGGGACGACGAATCAATTGTGGATATTCCTTCAACAGCAATTGCCACTCCGCGTCCGATCCGGGCGTCTTGCGATTGGGTGCGAGGTTGCGCCAGGTGGTCGAGGATTTGTTGATCAATGCATCCCAGCCGCCTGCCTGTCTTGCCCAGTCGGCAAGAACCACCGCCGGTTGCCGCGTGTCGCGGTAATCGACGAACTCATGTGCGATGCCGAAGCGGTCGAGCCACTTGCGCGTTTTCGTGCAGGTATCGCAATTGTCGAGTCCGTAGATGGTTGTCATCGCGCGACGTTCTCCCGGCCGTCATCGAAAAAAACTACTCCGCATGCCCGCGCAACAACTCATTGATCGACGTCTTCCCCCGCGTCTTCGCATCCACCTGCTTCACGATCACCGCGCAATACAACGAGTGCGAACCATCCTTCGCCGGCAGCGACCCCGACACGACCACGCTGCCCGGCGGCACCACGCCGTAGCTGGTCGCGCCGGTCGCGCGGTTGTAGATGCGCGTGGACTGGCCGAGGAACACGCCCATGCCGATCACGCTGTGGTGGCCGACGACGACGCCCTCCACCACTTCCGAGCGCGCGCCGATGAAGCAGTGATCCTCGATGATCGTCGGCGAGGCCTGCAACGGTTCGAGCACGCCGCCAATGCCGGCGCCACCGGAAATATGGCAGTGCTTGCCGACCTGCGCGCATGAGCCCACCGTCGCCCAGGTATCGACCATGGTGCCGGCACCGACATGGGCGCCGATGTTGACGAAGCTTGGCATCAGCACGACATCCTTGCCGAAATGCGCGCCGCGCCGCGCGATGGTGCCGGGCACCACGCGCACACCGAGCTTGCGGAATTGTGCCTCGCCATAGCCTTCGAAACGCAACGGGATCTTGTCCCAGAACGGCGACGGATCGGCTTCCATCAGCTCCATTTCCTGCACGCGGAAATACAGCAGCACCGCTTTCTTCAGCCACTCATTGACGGTCCAGCCGCCCTTGCCGTCCGGTTCGGCGACGCGGAACTCGCCTTTTTCGAGGCCATCAATCACCCGCTCGACGGTGGGCCGCGTCGAGCCTTCGATCTCGTCGGGCGTCAGCATCGTGCGCCGTTCCCAGGCGCTGTCGATCATGAACTTGATTTCTTCAGGACCTGGGTCTTGCGCTTTCTTCGTGCTGGCCTTGCGTGGCGTCATGACCGTGTTTCTCCATCGATACAGGCGCGCAACGCATCGCGCAACGCCTGCTGTTGTTGTGGATCGTCGAGCGGGCGATCGTGCTCGTCGGTGATCTGGAACATGTCCTCGGCGCGTTCGCCGAAGGTGGCGATGCGCGCATCGTGCACGCGCAGCCGTTGTTGCCGCAGCACCTGCGTCACGTCGGCCAGCAGGCCGGGGCGGTCGTTGCAGACCAGGCTCAGCAAGGTGCGTCCGCGATCGGGCTTTTCGATAAGTTCGGCCGTATCGATAAGTTCGACTTGTGGCGCGATGCGGAAGTGTTGCAGATGGCGCGGCTGCGAGCGGCGTGATGGCTTGATCGCGTCAAGCGATCCGGAGAGCGCGATCGACAGCCGTTGCTCCACGTCAAGCGCGGCCACCGGGCGCCCCGGGTCGCCCGGCAATACCTCGAACGTATCGAAGATCGTGTCGCCGGGCCCATCGAGCACGCGCGCCTGCTGGATCGCAAGGCCAAGCCGGTCCAGCGTGGCGACGATGGCCGCAAACAGGCCGTCGCGATCGGGCGAATGCACGAATACTTCCAGCGCGCCGGCATGTTCGGCCAGCGTTCTCGCCCGCACGCACGTCTGCCCGGTCCGCACATCGCGCAACGACAGCGCCTGCCACGCGAGCTGGTCGGCGCGGCTGCGCAGGAATCCCTCCTGCGGCATGCGCGCGAACAGCGCATCGATGTCGGCATCGTCGAACCCGGCATCGCGAATGGACTGGCGTACGGCTTCGCGCGTCTCGGCGATGCGCTCTTCCGCCGCGACCGGATATTCCAGTCCGCGTCGCAATGCCAGCCGCGTCGCGGTGTGAAGGTCGGCCAGCAGACGGTCCTTCCATGCATTCCACAACTTGGGCGATGTGCCTGCGATGTCGGCGCAGGTCAGCAGGTACAGGTAATCGAGGTGTTCGCGGTCCTTCACCACCGATGCGAAACGGTGGATGACATCGGGATCGGCGATGTCCTGTTTTTGCGCCGTCACCGACATCAACAAGTGTTTTTCCACCAGCCACGTGACCAGCGCGGTTTCCGCTTCGGACAAGCCATGTGCGGCGCAGAAGTCGCGTGCATCGATCGCGCCGAGTTCCGAATGGTCGCCGCCGCGTCCTTTGGCGATGTCGTGGAACAACCCTGCAAGCAGCAGCAATTCCGGTTTGCGCAGGTAGGGCCAGACGTCGTGCGCCATCGCGAATCGTTCGTCCGCTTCGCCGGAGGCGAAGCTGGCGAGATTCTTCAATACGGCCAGCGTGTGCTGGTCCACAGTGAACACATGGAACAGGTCGAACTGCATGCGGCCGGATACGCGCGCGAACGCCGGCAGCCAGCGCGCCAGCACGCCGAGGCGCGCCATCCGCGTCAAGGTCTCGACCGGCTGCGGGCCGCGAAACAGTGTCATGAACTGTCCGCGCC